>NZ_KQ758640.1:0-67234 GCF_001457055.1 Priestia veravalensis
TTCGGGGCTGAGGTTATCCTTTTCTTTGAAGGAACCAGAGGACTTACTTTGATTAATCCACTTATCAAGCGAAGATGGTGTTAACTCATATTCTCGAATGATGTCTTTACGAGGCTTTCCATTCTGATATAGCTGCACGATCTGTTGCTTAAATTCTTCGGTAAACGTTCGACGTACTTTTTTTGTCATGTAGATTCTCCTCATAACTGATTAGTATAGTTAATTCTACTTGACCTTAAAATTTCTGTCTAACTAAGTGTAGCCGATCCAATGTTTACCAGTAGCATATAGGGCAACAGAAGGAAGGCCAAATACAAGCAGTTCGAGCATTATATGCATAGACATAGATAGTTGAACTTGGGAACGTGGAGAACCGAAAACTCCCCAAACAATTGCAATTATTAATGGAGCACCTATTGCTAACAGTACTCTCATTACCCCTTTTCCAGTTTGTGCTCCCAGTAAGCTAGTGAGCCAAGTGCAAATAATTCTAAGAAAATCGCAACGCCAAATTTAAAACCTTTATGAGTGAAAGAATATTCATTTTAAATTAATCTCTTAAATATTCACTTTTTTTACTCTCTTGTTTAATTGCATCTATCCCTGTTAAAAAAATATCTATTAATGTATGAAAGCTTATATCAAGATCAAGAGGAAGGCCGAACCCTCTCTTCTGTTCAAGCGAAGCAAAACCATGTAAGATACTTCGTAATCCCCGTGTCGCGTGTATTGTTTGATCTTCTCCTAAGTCGTATTCATTAAGTACTTGAATAACAGTATCAACTGTTTCGTTTTGTATGCTCCTAAGCTCCAGATCTTCAGGGTCAGGAGAACGAAGCATTGCTTCGTACAAACCAGGGTGATTACGAACAAAAAACATGTAAGCTTCTCCTAATGCACGAACTGCATTATCTTTTGAACGCCCTACAGTTGCACGTAGTAATACTTTATGAAGTTGTTCGTAACCATAAACAGCAAGCTTTTTTCTTAACGCTGGTAATCCGTTTATATGGTTATATAGAGAAGGTGGACGAATATTCAACGTTTTTGCAAGAGAAGCTAATGTTACTTCATCTATCCCTTGTGTATCTGCCATTTTTGTAGTGGCTTGTAAAATAGTATCTAAATCAAGTCCTGGTCTTGGGGTCATATTTAACTATTCCTTTCTTAAAATATACTAAATGTGTTCAATATTTAACTTAGCTTTTGTAATAGCGTGGGTTATAGCTTTTTCTGGTTGTTTTAACATTTTTCCATGCCCTACAGCAAGTAATGAAGGGTTATATTCTAGTAATTTATGTGCACTCTGAAGTGCAGTTTCCTTATTCCACGTAGCCATTGCTGGAAAAGGAAATAAAGGTCTAAGTTGGCCAGTTACTGCCATACCACCTCTTGTTTGGAAAGCATCACCAGCGATTAAGGTTCTACTACGCGTATCAAAATATGCCATTGAGCCTGGCGTATGTCCAGGAGAAGCTATCGCGATAAGTGAACCAATTTGATCTCCATTTTGTAATAAAATATCTGCTCGGGTTTTCAAATTTTTAGGTACTCCACCACGTATAGGAGTATCTGGTTCATTAGGATCCAGTGTAATGTCCCCACTCATTAATCGAGCATCTCTACTTGAAATATGTACAGGAACATCGGGAAGTAGTTGTTTTATCTTATCAAGTGCTCCTACGTGATCGTCGTGCGCATGTGTCAGAAGAATACGTGTAATTGGTTTATTAATTTTTTTAGCAGCTTTTAATATTTTCTTAGCACTGTAAGGAAGTGCAGCATCAATTAAGGTTAGACTATCATCCTCTTCAACTAGGTAACAATTAACCGGGAAAAAACGGGGTAAAAAAGTCAATTGATATAAATGTCCTTCGCGAATGATCCTCATAGGAACATCTCCTTCTCATATTAGCTTTAAAACTATTGTTATTTATACATTAACTAATATAGTTAGTTAATGCAAGCTAAGATACGTTTTTTTATTACTTTCTAGTTCTTATACTGTAACTTCTAATTTTTTTTAGACCATACATAAGAGGGCTTTGAAGTGGTTCACGTATGGGTTGGAGCTACTGATTATTAGAAGGTATTGGCGCGAGCATTTTAAAAAGCGTCCTGATATTCAAGCAGCCCACGTTGTTCCAGATTTAAGAGCCATATTAGAAGCAATTGAACAAGACATGGGGATAAGCGTCTTACCAACGTATTTAGTTCAAGATTCAATCGCACAAAATCGCTCTAAAGTATTGTTTTCAACACTGCACGTCTCCAATACAATTTATGCTGCTTATAAATCGGATCATAAAAGTCACCCTGCGTTTCAAGAGATACTTTTAAAATTACAGAAATAGCATGAAGTCGCGTTTAGGCTTCATGCTTTTTTTATATAGAGCTTGCTTTTTAGGTTAAAGTATAGTTTAATTACACTTATATAAATTAATCATTAGGTAGCTAATGATTCTGAAAATTCAAGGTAAGGTGCGAATGGATAAGAAAAATAAACATCAAATAGAAGAGGTAGATCGTTTAAAGGTTTTATCTGAAAGCCTAGGAGAAGACGTTGATTTACACGCAGTAGCAGTTGCTACCAATCTCTACAGAGCAGCTCAATCTTTGCGCATTGTGATGGAACGCGACGTACTATCAGCTCATAAACTATCGTGGACTGCATTTTCATTACTATATGATGTGTGGGTATGGGGGCAAAGGGAAACAAAAGAGTTAGCTGTTTCTTCAGGCGTTACGACGGCAACAATTAGTACCATAACGAATACATTAGAGCGCAAAGGCCTATGTAAGCGCAGTACTGACCCAAGAGATAGACGTCGTGTTAGCATTAGCCTAACAGAAAAAGGTGAACAAGTAATTAAAGAGCTGTATCCAAAATTTCATCAAGGTGAAAAGAAGCTTGTTCATTCAATGGAAGTAAGTGAGCAAGAACGGTTAGCTGAGCAGCTTCGCTATATGATTCAAAATATTAATAACGTATAGGCATTGAGAGGATCTTAGTAGTTTTTATCTCCCTATTTTTCAGAGAGCCAGTGGACGGTGTGAACTGGTATATAGATAAAAGTGAATTACATTCCTTGAGCTTTCTTTGTGTAGCAGCAAAGAGCGGTGAGTAGCCGTTAAAAAATGAAGTGGAAGAGAACAGCTCTCTTCAACAAGGGTGGTAACGCGTGTAAGAACCACGTCCCTTATTTAGGGGCGTGGTTTTTATTATTTTTAAGGAGGAAGTAAAATGGAAAACTTTTTAGCACAAGCAACAGAAAATCAAAAAGCAGAGATTGAGAGGCAATACAAATTATATAGTTTTGGAACTCAGGAAATCATTCCTGCGGATGAACTGAAGCAAAAAGTAGCAAAGGCCGTTATAACAGGTGCACCGCTGAAAATTAAGCTAGGATTGGACCCTTCAGCTCCTGATGTTCATTTAGGGCATACAGTCGTATTAAATAAGCTTCGTCAATTTCAAGAAAATGGGCATGTTATTCAGCTTTTAATCGGTGATTTCACAGGTAAAATTGGTGATCCAACGGGTAAGTCTATTGCGAGAAAACAATTAACGGATGAGGAAGTCAAGCATAATGCCAAAACGTACTTTGAACAATTCGGAAAAGTGCTAGATATGAACAAAGTAGAACTTCACTATAATTCCTTTTGGTTATCAAAGCTTAATTTTGAAGACGTCATTAATTTAGCAGGGAAAATTACCGTATCACGCTTACTAGAACGAGATGACTTTGAAAAGCGTTTAGGAGAAGGAAAGCCAGTTTCTCTTCACGAATTTTTCTATCCACTTATGCAAGGGTATGATTCTGTAGAATTAGAATGTGATATTGAACTTGGTGGAACAGATCAGCACTTTAATATTTTAATGGGACGTCACTTTCAAGAGAAGTATGGAAAAGAAAAGCAAGTAGCCATGCTTATGCCTTTATTAGAAGGGTTAGATGGAGTAGAAAAGATGTCTAAGTCCAAAAAAAACTACATCGGTATTGATGAAGAGCCTTGGAACATGTATGGAAAAGCAATGTCAATTCCAGATGAACTCATGATAAAGTACTACAAGCTTGCTACGGATGTACCTTTAGAAGAAATTGAAGAGATGGAACGAGGTTTAACAATGAACACGAAACATCCTCGAGATCTAAAGATGCAGCTTGGTAAAACAATTGTACGAATGTACCATGGTGAAAAAGCTGCACAAGAAGCTGAGAATCATTTCAAAACGGTCTTCCAAAAAGGAGCTTTGCCAGATGATATTCCGGTGGTGAAATGGGAAGGTTCAGAACAACTTCCAATTATTGAGCTATTGGTTGAGCTAGGACTTCAAACCTCTAAAAGTGAAGCCCGTCGGATGATTAAAAATGGTGGGGTAAAACTAAATCAAGAAAAAGTAACAGATGAAAACTTACAAGTAGCCATAGAAAATGACTTAATTGTTCAAGTTGGCAAAAGAAAATTTGTTCAGCTTAAAAGATAACGGAGAAAGCTCTCATACCAGAGAGCTTTTTTTCATGGCTACATATTATGATTAAAAATGTAAATAGTAGTAGTATCAAAAAAAGTAAAGATATAGAGATGAGAACGCCTAAATTAGAAGCCGTGCTATGTAGTATTGCTTTTAAGGGACTTACTCAGAATTTACATAAGAGATTAATCAAAGGTATTTTATTTATCTTGATAAAGTATAGGAGGCACCATAAATGACAAGTCATATACCACTTAGCTCAAGTGAACTAGCAACGCTATGGATGACGTATCAACAAAAAACAATGTCTCAGCGGTTACTGGAACATTTCATTGAGCATGCAGAAGATGAAGAAGCTAAAGAAATTTTAACATCTACGCATAATAAAATTGTTCATTATATAGAAAGAATAAAACAAATTTTTGAACAAGAAGGAGCCGTTGTGCCCGTTGGATTTACAGAACAAGACGTAAATACAGAGGTACCAAAACTTTACGACCACCTATTTGACATTATGTTTTTACGCTTATTAAAGCAAATGAGCATGGGGTTACACACTCTTCATTTAAGCATGGCACATCGTGATGATATCGTGTCTCTATTTCAAGAGCTAACAGAATTTACGCAAGGCGTATATAGCAAATGCGTAGATTATTTACAGAAAAAAGGTGTTCTAGTGAGACCACCTGTGGTATCCATGCCAAAAGAAGTAAAGTTTGCTAAAGGTACAGGGTATATGAATGGTATGAAGCTATTTTCTGAAAAGCGAGCGCTTAATACGGTCGAAGTAGCGCATATTCATTATGCAGTGGAAACAAATATTTTAGGCATGCAAATGATAACAGGATTTGCACAAGCTGCTAATGAGCCAGAAGTACGTAAGTATTTTATAAAAGGGAAAGAGTTATCAAAGAAAATTATCGCTAACTATACGCAGCTGCTTCTCGCCAGCGACATTCAAGCTTCATCGACGTGGGCTGGTAAAGCAACAAATTCTCAAATAGCACCATTTTCAGATAAACTCATGATGTACTGCACAAGTATCTTCTGTAGCTTCGGATTGGGAAGCAACGCGCTTGGAACAGCCTTTAGCTTACGAAATGACCTTCCGCTACTTTTAATTGATACGGCTAAAGATATCTTAACCTATGGTCAAGAGGGTAGGAAAATTATGGCAAGGAACGGCTGGATGGAAGAACCACCGCAGATGGAGGATCGAATAGATTTAACAAAATAAAAAAAGTAAAAAAAGTGCAAGACAACCGTTTGTACATGGTAGAAATTACCCTTCATTTCAGTTATTATAAAAGAAAAATGAGTTGTTAGACAATCAGGTGGCTAACCGTAATAGGGTAGGGGAAAGCGATGTTAAAAGAAACGGTAAAAGAGTATATTGAAGTAGAACTAAGAGGAAGTTCGGGACAAAAAGTAGAGCTTTATGAAGAGGAGAAGGATTTTGCAATGAAAAACGAATTAATTCCAGAAGGCGTCACAATTTCTTCCAAAGCTGATTACACTAGATTTGCGGATGCATATGTGGAGAGAGTAGATAAAGAGTCCGAAAATTTATTATCTGAAGAAGCTGCTGGTACATTTTTAAAAGAGCCAATTCAATATGTTAAAAACCATCCGAATGAGTTTATTTATATTGAATGTCAATCATTTGATGTAATTCGTGTTGAAGGGGTTTCTGTAGAGCTTGATGATGTTTTTCGTACGTACAAAGTGCTTTTAGGACTGCGTCAGCCGAAAAAAGTAGGTTCTCATATCAAAGCATTTTTAACAAATCAATTGTCAGAGGGACAAAACAGCTTTCAAGCACTATTTAACGACAAAGACGGTATGTGGGACATTAATATTGATATCGAATCAATGAAAGGATTTGATGAAAACCTTTCTCTACATGATACGTTTGAATTAATTTATCACGTATTGTTTGAGCTAGTTCAGTATATTGATGAGCAAAAATAAAAAAGGATGAACCATAAGTATTTCAGTTAATGATATATCCAAACTATCGCGAGTTAACTGCTTTTGATAGTTTGGGTATTTTTTGTTGGTTCCAAGACAAGTTTAAAAAGCTAGTGAAATGGAGCTTAGGACACGCGACTCCTACGCTCCATTCCACCCTGTTTCCAACATTGTTTTCACAATCAACAAAAAACCTGAACGATTAAAAGTGAGAAACTCTCAATCGTTTAGGTTTATCATTGGCTGAAATCCTTATATCTCAGCCTCTCAATCATGAAGTTAGATTTAGCGACTACCACCATAAATATTACCTGCAGAAGAAGTAATAGTGCCATTGTTGACATTCAACGTATAGGATAGCCCGCCAGAACCAGACCATGTTGAAAGGTTAAACGTGTTTCCGTTAAAGAGTTTATAAATAGAAACGTTGTTGAATGTTAGCGGTACCCCACTTAAACAAGTAGTTGGTGCTTGGTTTGTTTTCGCCATATAAACTGCAGCGTTTACAGATCCTGGCTGCGTAACGACCATTAATCATCCATTTAAATGCTTCGTCTACATCCGTACTGCCTCCCGTGTAGACTTGTCCGAAAGTCGTGGTTGTCGCTTTATCAACTGAACTGCCCTTTGTATAGAGCGTATAGTTAGCTGCTGCAGCTGAGGTTGGTAAGGTAGATAGAAGTAGTCCTCCTGTTAAAGCGATGCATGTGATCATACGTTTACCAAAGTGGTTTCTCTACAGATAATTAATCTATAATGGGTGTATATGGTTGAATGAACCTGTGTTAAACAACCACTAAAATAGAGAGAGTGATAACATGAGTCAATTTCCTGAGTTTAAAGAACAAACAGTATTAATTACAGGTACCTCAAGCGGGTTTGGTTTACTTAGCGCGTATCACCTTGCCAAAGCTGGATATAATATCATCGCTTCAATGCGCAATTTAGAAAAGAAAAGTGCTCTGCTAAGGATGTTAGAAAAAGACAAGTTAAAGGAGAGGGTAACGTTTGTTGAACTAGACGTTACGTCTCAGCGTTCAGTTGACCAGTTAACTGCATTTTTAGATAAGGGTAACGGGGTTGATGTGTTAATTAATAACGCAGGATTTGCGTTTGGTGGTTTTAGCGAAGAAATTCATATAGATGAATACAAAGAGCAGTTTGAAACGAACGTATTCGGTGTCATGAGGGTGACTCAAGCGGTGCTTCCGTTTATGCGAGAAAAGCGCAGGGGTAAAATTATTAATATTAGCAGCATCAGTGGGTTAATCGGCTTTCCGGGATTATCGCCGTACGTATCTTCTAAACACGCACTCGAAGGATATAGTGAAAGTTTACGGCTTGAGTTAAAGCCGTTTGGAATTGATGTTGCTTTAATTGAACCAGGTTCTTATGCGACGAATATTTGGACAACAGGTAAGAAGGTATCGAAGCATTCGTTGAATGAAGGATCTCCTTACTACGCTTATATGCGCGCAATTGAGAATGAGCTACAGGCTGGTGAGAAAAACCTTGGTGACCCTGATCAAGTTGTTTCTTTACTTCTTTCTTTGTGTAACCAATCTCAGATAAAAAAACTTAGATATCCTGTTGGTAAAGGGGTCAAGTTATCCATATCGGTAAAGCGTATGCTTCCGTGGAGCGTTTGGGAGAGAGTCATCATTAAAAAGTTGTTGAAATAAGACATTAAGAGCTTTTACATAAGTGAAAGACTTTTTAGGGTTTGCATGCCAAATTCTTCTATCGTATACTGAGTTAATTAACGAAAAATTAAAAATTATGAAACGGTTAAGGAGGACAACATGAGTGAACCCAATATTGTAAGAAGTGGCCCTAATCATTATATTTGTGAAATAGGTGCTGCGAAGAAAATTGACGAGTATATAGCAAGTTTTTCTAGACCAGTAGTTTTTACAGGATTCAAATCATTTGATGCTTTTAATCAATACGGTGCATTGCCTGAACATATTCCAGTTATCCAGCATAAAGGGTATTGTTATGATGAAGATATTCATACCTATGCAAAAGAACTTTATAACGTTGATTTGGTAATTGGAATTGGTGGAGGTATTGTACTAGATAGTGCAAAATCATTAGCGGATTATTTAGACGTTGAAGTTATTCTTGTGCCAACGATTCCTGGAACATGTGCAGCAACAACGCCTCTTAGCGTGATGTATGATGGAGACGGGCAGTACGTTCGCGTTGATTACCATAAGAGAGCGAGCTTTTTAACAGTTGTAGACCCAAAGCTTTTACTTTCATCTCCTGTTAACTATGTTAAAAGCGGCATTGGAGATACTCTAGCAAAATGGTACGAAGCAGATGCGATTATTCGAAACACGAAAAACGCACATGAACTTTCAGCAATGGTATATTCAGGTCTTAATCAAGCAAAATATATTAGAGATATATTGATGGCAGATAGCGAAGCTGCTATTAAAAATTTACAAGAACAGAAGGTTACCCCGGCATTTACGAGGGTAGTAGAATCCATTATTATGATTGCTGGAACCGTTGGAGGATTTGCGGTTCAGTACGGGCGGGTATCAGGTGCTCACGCAGTTCATAATGGACTTAGCTTTGTTGAAGAAGCTCATCATGTTCTTCATGGTCAAAAAGTGACATATGGTATTTTGGTTCAGCTCATGTTAGAAAACCAATTAGAAGTGGTCAAAGAACTTATACCGTTTTACGAAGCGTTAGGGTTTCCGCTCACGCTCTCAGACTTAGGGATTAAAGAAAAAGAAGAAGCTAAACAGCTAGTAGCAACTCATGCAATTAAGGAAGAAGAAGCTCTTCGCTTTATTGGGGATTTTACAAAAGAAGAAGTAATAAATGCAATGGACCAAGTAGAGGACTTCACATTAAGCACACGTCTATAAAGGCAATGAATGAAAGGTATGAAAAAATGTCTCTTAAAAGAGAACAATTTTTCATGCCTTACGTTGTTTTTAGACGTTTATATTCACTAATAAACGTTGAGGGATCTGCTTGAATTTCATATTTGAAAACACCTTGATGAGTATGTAAATACAGTAATCCTTTTTCTGAAGAAAAGGGTTTATATGAAATGTCCAAAACTTGTTCTAGCGTGAAAGACCGCGCGTTACACTTTACTTGAGTAGTGAAAAGCTGGAGTTCGTACTCTTGTTTTATATAATATTGCTGAAAGCGATCAACTTTTCTAACCACATATGAATACATAATGCTGGAAATTAGCATAGTGTAGACTCCCTTCTAAAGGTTTTTGTAGGGCTATGATAGCATGAGAGTGTCAAAAAGCGAAACATTTGACAATGAAACTTACATTTTCTAAAATGATAGTAATTATAGGATGTTGCTCTAAGGGGAGTAGCTTTTACACCAGGGTCGTCAGTACAGAGCATATGCTCTCGGCTTTGTTGGAAACGAGTTCGTTGTTAGCAAGACCTTACCAATAAGCAGGTAGAGGTCTTTTAGGTTATGAACATGCCGCTACCTAATTGGTAACGGCTATTTGCATATTTAAACATAAGGTTGGGGATTTTGTGAAACTATTATCATTACAAATGTCAGCGTATATTCAAAAAGAGGTGGAACAGCTTCAAGAAAAACTTTCACCTTTTACGAAGAAAGTATCACGCTATATGTTTTGGTCACTGCCTCTCATCGCAGTTTCTGTCTTCAATTTAGGGTTTATGCTTTTTACAGATCCTGTTACTCGTGAAGCGCTACCGATGTTAGGTATATATGCTCTGATTGGAGCAATTGGTATGGCGTTATCAAGAGAAACGAAATTAAAGCGTAAAGAAATGCGGAAGGTAGGAGCAGAATACGCAATTGAGCGCATTCAAAAAAGTGAAGTGGTCTCTTCATATCGTAAAGAAGAATACATTGAGCGAATTAAAGCACAGCCGCTTGCAATGATGGCTCATTTTATCCAGTTCTTAAGCGAGGAAGAAAATAGAATGAAACGTGCAAATATGTAATTTTGTAATGACAGGTATTCCTTAGTGAGTACCTGTTTTTTTATATAATAAAAAATATGTTAGGTTTTTTTACATGAAAATTGAATTTATTTATGATATACTGTAACTAGTTTCAATTTTCTAAAAAATGAAACGTTAGATTTTTTGTCAAGGGGTGGAAGAAGAAATGACGGTTTTACAAACTACTGAGCAAGACAACAGCGTCGCATTGCGTCGAGACGTCAAGTTTCTTGGACAACTACTAGGAAATGTATTAATTTATGAGGGTGGACAAGAGTTACTTAATAAAGTTGAAAAAATACGTGAAGTAGCAAAAACACTTCGTGAACATAATAATCAGGATATCTATGAACAGTTAAAATCTGAAATAACAAGCATTGAAGATCCAATGAGACAGCAAGTCATTCGTGCATTTTCTGTTTATTTTCATCTAGTTAATATTGCGGAACAAAACCACCGCATTCGCCGCAAGCGCGAGTATCAGCAGCAAGAAGAAGCAAACATACAGCCTGGATCACTTGAAAAAGCAGTAAGTGATTTGAAAAATAGTGGCGTAACAGCGGACGTTATTACAAAACTTCTTGAAACGCTGTCTTTAGAGTTAATTATTACAGCGCATCCAACAGAAGCAACGAGAAGAAGCGTGCTGGACATCCATAAGCGAATTGCTGATATTTTACAAGCGTTTGAACAAAAATCAGTAACAAAACGTGAACGGGAAGAGTTAGAAGAGCAGCTTTTTAACGAAGTCATGATTTTATGGCAAACGGCTGAACTACGAGATCGTAAGCCGCGCGTAATGGACGAAGTGGCAAATGGATTATACTATTTTGATGAAACGTTGTTTGAAGTATTACCACATATTCATCAAGAGCTGGAGGATTCATTGAAACGCTACTATCCTGAGCAGCAGTGGCAAGTGCCAAACGTTCTGCGTTTTGGATCTTGGATTGGTGGAGACAGAGATGGTAATCCAAACGTAACGCCAAAGGTAACGTGGCAAACCTTAACAAAGCATCGTAGCGTAGCGGTTCGTAAGTATAGAGCAGCTTTATTGAATTTAAGGGAGCGCCTAAGTCAATCAACAAAGCGAGTTTTAATTTTAGAAGATTTAGTGCAATCGGTTGAACAAGAAAAACAGCTTTTGCCTCAAAAGAAAAGATGGCGCGTGCCTCATGAGGTATATCGCTGTAAATTAACGATTATGCTTCATAAGTTAGAACATGTTGGACAAGAAGGTGGGTATAAGCAGGCTGACGAGCTACTTAATGATATTAAGCTTATTCAAAAAAGCTTACGTTTACATCATCCGATGCAATATGAATTGAAAAGCGTTCGTCAATTAATTCGTCAAGTAGAATTGTTTGGCTTCCATTTAGCAACGCTTGATATTCGAAATCATAGCGGTGAACATGAAGCAGCAATTAAAGAGATTTTATATTCAGTTGGCATTGTAGAAGACTATTCTTCCTTGACAGAAAAAGAAAAGTTGGAGCTGCTAAGCGGAATCTTACAAGATCCTCGTCCGCTTATTTCGTTCACTGAAGACTATTCGCCAGAAACAAAGCAAATAATTGAAGCGTTTCAAATGATTAAGCGTGCACATGAAGAATTCGGAAAGCGTTCGATTGAAGTCTACTTAATTAGCATGACCCAATCAGCTAGCGATTTATTAGAAGTAATGGTTTTGGCAAAAGAAGCAGGAATCTATCGTTTGCATGCCAACGGAGAAATTGAAAGTTATTTAAACGTTGCCCCTTTATTAGAAACGATTGATGACTTAACGGCTGGGCCAAAAATTATGGAAGAGCTATTCCAACTTGATTTTTATCGAAAACATTTGGCAGAACAAAATGATTTACAAGAGATTATGCTGGGGTATTCTGATGGAAGCAAGGATGGCGGAACGTTAACAGCAAACTGGAAGCTCTACAAAGCTCAGCAGGAAATTCATGATATGGCGAAGCGCTATAACGTACGCCTTAAATTTTTCCATGGTCGAGGTGGATCTCTTGGTCGAGGCGGTGGTCCATTAAACCGAAGTATTTTATCGCAACCTGCTGAAACGCTAGGAGACGGCGTTAAAATTACAGAGCAAGGAGAAGTATTATCCTCTCGCTATTCGCTATACGACATTGCGCACCGAAGCCTAGAACAAGCGGTTTCAACCTTGCTAACAGCAGCTGCCAAAGTGTCGTCTGAAGCTGAACAAACGGATATTCGTACATCTCAGTGGGAAGAAGCGATGAACATTGCATCAAAAGAAGCGCTTGCTCATTATCAGCATCTTGTGTTTGAAGATCCAGACTTTTTAACATACTTTAAACAAGCAACACCGTTACCAGAGTTAGGTGCTCTTAACATTGGATCTCGTCCAATGAGTCGAAAAGGCAGTGACCGTTTTGAAGACCTGCGAGCTATTCCATGGGTATTTGCTTGGACACAAAGTCGACAGCTTTTGCCTGCTTGGTATGCAGCTGGAACGGGTCTTGTACATCTTATCAAAAAAGAAGGAAGTCTTTCTCTACTGCAGCAAATGTATAAAGAGTGGCCATTTTTCCGCTCAACAATTGATAATTTGCAGATGGCTTTAACGAAAGCAGACTTAATGACTGCGAAAAACTATACTTCAATGGTTGAAGACAAAGCGATTGCTGATCGAATTTTCGGAGCGATTGAGAAAGAGTATACCGAAACGAAAGAAGCAATTCTACAAATTACGGATCAAGAAGAATTAATGGAGCACCTACCGAATATTCAATCGTCTATTCGATTGCGAAATCCATACGTTGATCCGCTAAGCTTCTTCCAAGTCGAACTTATTTCCAAACTTCGTCAAGCAGATGAAGAGCAGGCTGATAGACTTCTACAAGAAGTGTTATTAACTATTAATGGAATTGCAGCCGGCTTGCGTAATACAGGCTGATTTTCTAGCGTATGATGCCCCAAAAAGTGGAGAAGCTAACGGGGTATCAAGCTGGAGGTGATAACATGAGCAATGCAAAAGGACGTTCAAAGAAAAATTTACCGACTGATGCCAATCATGTAAATGCTCAGGAGAAAGCTGAGCAAATGCGTATGACAGATGAGCGCAATCAAAAGCATAATGATGGTCGCAAATACGATGGGAAAATCTAAATGCGCTCTCACAAAAAAACCTTCTACTCTTATCTGGAGAGCAGAAGGTTTTTTTTAGCTATTTAAGATGGCATCAATCTGGCGAAGTTCATCTTGCGTAAATGAACGTTTATGAAGGGCTGCAACGTTCTCTTCAATTTGACTTACGCGACTTGCTCCTATGAGGGCAGAGGTAATATTTCCATCTCTTAACACCCAAGAAAGAGCCATTTGAGCTAAGCTTTGTTCTCGTTTCTGTGCAATTTGATGAAGTCTTTGCACTTGATTAACCACCTTTGCAGTTACGCGCTTCGCATCTAAAAAGCCGGTTTCTTTTGCTGCTCTCGAGTCTTGTGGAATGCCGTATATGTATTTATTCGTAAGCACCCCTTGCTCAAGCGGACAAAATGCAATGGAGCCAACCTGATGATCTGTTAGCACATCTTGGAGTCCGTCCTCTATCCAACGATTAAACATTGAGTAGCTTGGCTGATGAATGAGAAGGGGTGTGCCGAGTTCATTTAAAATATGCACAGCTTCTTTTGTTTGCTCCGCGCTATAGCTTGAAACACCTATATATAGCGCTTTTCCTTGTTTTACAATTAAATCAAGCGCTCGCATGGTTTCTTCAAGAGGGGTATTAGGGTCAGGGCGATGAGAATAGAAAATATCAACATATTCAAGGCCCATGCGCTTGAAACTTTGATCTAAACTAGCAACAAGGTATTTTTTTGATCCCCATTCTCCATATGGACCTTCCCACATTCGATAGCCCGCTTTTGTAGAGATAATTAATTCATCTCGATAAGAGGAAAAGTCTTCATTTAACATTTTTCCAAACATCTCTTCAGCAGAGCCTGGTGGTGGTCCATAGTTGTTTGCTAAATCGAAATGAGTAATTCCTAAGTCAAAAGCTCGTCTTAGCATGGCTTTTCCATTTTCAAACGAATCTACCCCCCGAAATTATGCCAAAGTCCCAGTGACAGTGCGGGAAGCAGTAAGCCAGAGTTTCCACACCTGTTATAAATCATTTCTTTGTACCGCTGTTCATTTGCGCTGTAAGCCATCACACATGTCCCCCCTTTTGTTTAATGAAATCGCTTTAATCATAATAGGGAAATCAAAAAATGTCACTTAATTTATCTTTTGGATTAGCATTAATAAAAGAATAGTTCATGATAAAATGATAATAAAGCATAGACAAAAGAGGGGGGAATAAGGATGGAAATAGAAAAATACGACGTAGTAAGGTTAACAGAAACATTTCCGGTTATAAAAGAACTTATCCAACTCACAGAAACCTGCTGGATGAACCCAAACAAGCAGTCTTTTCAACTACATAAACAAAAGATGCCACTAACTGAGCAGGACGTTAAGGATGCAGAATCAAGGCTTGACCGGTTTGCACCTTATTTACAGAATGTTTTTCCCGAAACGAAAGAAACAAAGGGAATAATTGAGTCACCTTTGATTGCCATTCCTACAATGAAATCGCGTTTAGAAAGCCGTTTTAGCCAACAAATCGAGGGAGAACTTCTGCTTAAGTGTGACCATGACTTGCCCATTTCGGGGTCAATTAAAGCGCGAGGTGGCATTTATGAAATTTTAAAGTATGCTGAAGACTTAGCTATTAAACATAACATGCTTTCGTTTGAAGATGATTACCGAAAGTTTGATAGTGAAAAATTTCGTTTGTTTTTTCAGCAGTATACAATCGCGGTAGGGTCGACTGGGAATTTAGGATTAAATATTGGAATAATTAGTGCTAAGCTTGGCTTTCAAGTAACCGTTCACATGTCAGCTGATGCCAAGCAATGGAAAAAAGATTTGTTAAGAAGTAAAGGGGTAACGGTTATCGAGTACACAGATGACTACAGTAAAGCTGTAGAAGAAGGGCGTAAGCAGTCATCACTTGATCCAATGTGTTATTTTGTAGATGATGAAAATTCAAAGCATTTATTTTTAGGTTATGCTGTAAGCGCCATTCGTTTGAAAAAGCAGCTTGCTGCAATGAAGGTCAAAGTAGACAAAAACCATCCTTTATTCGTGTATTTACCGTGTGGAGTTGGAGGTGGTCCAGGCGGAGTGGCTTTTGGCTTAAAGCTTATGTATGGCGATGATGTTCGCTGCTTTTTTGCTGAGCCAACCCACGCACCTTGTATGTTGTTAGGTTTAGCAACAAATCTTCATGATAAAATTTCTGTGCAAGATATTGGTCTTGATAATATAACTGAAGCAGATGGATTAGCCGTAGGAAGGCCATCAGGGTTTGTTGGTCAAGTAATTGGTCCAGTTCTAGAGGGGAGCTACACAATCAGTGATGATGAAATGCATCGATTGTTAGCAGAGTTGGCTGATAGCGAAGGAATTGAATTAGAGCCATCAGCACTAGCCGGTATGATGGGACCAGTAATGACAAACAGACAGCTGTCTCGACAAACACTTGAACATGCGACTCATATTGTATGGGCAACAGGTGGAAGCATGGTACCACTAGCAATAAAAAAAGAGTACTATGAAAAGGGAAAACTGGCTTTAAGGAGTTTTTATAATGCTACATAATAAGATTCAATAATAGCTTCATCGGAGTGAGGAATATACTCTCCTTTTACAATTTGCGACCCGTTGATACAGCCGCTGGTTAATAAAATAACATCATTTGCTCCTCCAAGCTCTAAGGATTTTAAGACTCCTTCTCTTCTCGTTGGAGCTCGGTGAAGGTTCGAAGCATTGGGATGAGCAAATCCTGTAAATACTTGGTCAATGATATCGTTAGGGTTATGAAAGCCAGGATGGTCAACGGTAACAACAACTTCATCCACTTGTCCCTCAATGATGCTGGCCATTTTGGGCATTTTGTTAAAGTCTCGGATGCCAATTCCAGCAATCATCACAATTAAACGATTATATGTTAATTTTTTTACTTCTTGCAAAAGTCGAGTTAGAGCTACAGGCGTATGAGCATAGTCAAGGATAATCTTTTGATTTTGTGGCCCTTCAATTACTTGGAAACGCCCTTCAGGACTAGCGAGCTGTGGTAGAACGTTAAGAATATCCTCAATGTGAAAATTAAGCAGTAGCGCTGTACCGATAGCTGATAGCACATTAGCAATATTATATTCGCCAAACACAGGGACGGTTACTGGATAAATGTTGTCGTTATAATGAAGCTCAAACGTTGTTCCTTTTTCTTCTACGCTGATAGAATCAGCACGCAGCGTTGCGTTGGAGTTCTTGTTGAGACTATAAGTAACCATTGGATTTTTAAATAGTTGAAGCAAATCTTTTCCCATCAAATCATCAACGTTTATAACAGCCGTTTTGGCTTGTTCAAATAGCTTCATTTTACAGTTTTTATAGTGTTCCATCGTTTTATGATACTCAAGGTGTTCTTCTGAGAAATTTGTATGAATAGCGACATCGAATAAAATTCCTTCAACGCGCTTTTGATCAATGGCAATGGATGAAACCTCCATGACAGCTGCCTCATCTCCGAATGTTTCTAGGTCATGAAAAATTTGGTGCAAATCAATTGATTCAGGCGTTGTGGGGGTGCTTTTTTGATAGGTTAATTTTTTATGTGAAGACCAAATCCCCGTCGTGCCAATTGAACCTGTTGGTAATCGGAGTAGCGTTAATAATGAACGTACGTAAGCTGCTACTGTTGTTTTTCCGTTTGTACCAGTTACGCCAATTGTTTTGAGCTTTTCATCCGCTTGTTGGAAATAGAACTTAGAAATATTTGCCATTGTTTTTCGAACATCATCTACAACGATAAACGTACAGTGCGGATACTTATCATGAAGTTGTTGAAAACAACGATGAACGGATCCAAAGACTCCTACAGCTCCTTTTTGAATAGCTTCTTCTATAAATTGATATCCGTCCGCGTTTTCGCCTTTCATGCTAAAAAATAATGACGAGTTTTTGACATGTTTCGAGTGATAAGCGAGATGTAAGACGCGCTGAGAAGTTGGGCCGACTAGTTGCTTAATTTGAATGTCAGGTAACTGTTCAAAGTTTAGTATCATGATTTTCCTCACCATTTAGTTTATTTTACAAGTTAACTTGCAGAAATTACCGTTTATAATGTTCTTACTATTTGTCAGTTTGAATTGAACTATTCGCAAGAACATATATGAACCATACAAAATATCTAAATAGAATTTCAAATTCTGACTCTTTTCCCTTAAAATAAGAGTGATAAACAAGGGGTAATATGGAAAAAAACCTTTTTAATCCTTGGTATCTCGCTATTTACAAAGAAGTTTGCTGCTATATAGTGAAAAGGGAAATAGTGGAATGTTATGTCAAAAAAACATGAACATCCATTCATTTATGATTTGTTTTCATGTGAAAATTGTGATAATTATAGAAATTTTTTTACATTTTTTTAAAAATTAATGTATACTTGTAATACAAAGAAATTTTAAAGCGGTTACATATGAGAGGTTTACACTTCATCAAGGGGACTCAGTACAGATTAGTTGGGATCTTACATCGCGTAAATCCCTCTTTCGTGCAGGGAGAAGAATGTTGTAGACGAATAAGACAAAAAGCAAACAGAGAGGGGAATAATAATGTTTGTACCAATTGAGCGTAAGAAAGTATCAAGTCAAGTTCTTGATCAGTTAAAGAAGATGATAAAGGAAAAGACTTTTCCGCCTGAATCTCGCTTACCATCTGAGCATGAGCTTTCGAAAATGTTTGGCGTTAGTCGTGCACCTATTCGTGAAGCGTTAAGCGTTTTGTCAGCTAGTGGATTAATTGAATCCAGACAAGGTGGAGGAAGCTATGTTAAGCGAGTAAACTTAGCAGGCATGCTTGATCCGATGACGTTTGAAATGGTTGAAGCAGACCAGGTGTTAGAATTAGTTGAGATGCGAATTATCATTGAATCAGAAGCGGCAAGCCTAGCGGCTATTCGTCATACCGAAGAAGAACTACTAGAAATTAAAGAATCGTTAGAAGCATTCAAAGGAACGATTAAAAATAGTGCTGAAATTGGTTATGAAGCAGATTATCGCTTTCACCATGATATTGTAAAAGCGGCACATAATTCATTTTTGCTTCACACAGTAGAGAACTTGGGTCATCTATATCGCAAAGCGTTAGCGTATTCGTTAACGCAAAGGCCTGAGAGTCGCAAGCAAGTTCATGAAGATCATGATCGCATCTTTGAAGCAATTAAAAATAGAGATGCTCAAGGTGCAGCAGAAGCAGTTCGTGAACATTTAGAGCATGTTCGTATGAAAGTGAGGCAAGGATAATAGATTCACAAAAAAGAACGCTAGCAATGGCGTTCTTTTTTTATGGCTTCCAAATGCTCTAAAGTAGTTATGCTTGTTTTGGGTCAAACAATGCAAACGTTACGTCCGCTTCACAAGCCACTTCGCCATCGACCGACGCAACAGCACGAGCTTTCGCAATCGTACCGCGCACGCGTGTCATTTCTACTTCTAAACGAAGCTGATCGCCAGGAACAACTTGCTTTTTAAAGCGACAGTTGTCGATACCTGCAAATAAGCCAAGTTTTCCTTTGTTATCATCTTTTTTCAACATAACAACGGCGCAGACTTGAGCAAGTGCTTCTACAATTAGAACACCTGGCATAACTGGATATTCAGGAAAGTGTCCGTTGAAAAATTCTTCATTAGCCGTCACGTTTTTAATACCTACGGCACTTTTGCCTTCTTCTACTTCAATAATACGGTCCACTAGTAGAAATGGATAGCGGTGAGGGATAATTTCTTTAATTTGCTCAATTGTTAGCATAATGGTCTCTCCTTTATGTAAAAACTTATACCTGATACTAGTATCAAACTATATACGTACAAAGTCAACTTGTAAAGAGTAAAATTAATAAAAGTGCATGGATCTCATTTCGGTTCCGTTAATAAGATTTGGGTAAAGCGATAAGTGAAATAACATTGTCCAAATAAACCTAACATTCCAAGTGGAATTAAGAAAAGGTATCTTTCAGAATACAGCATGCTAATAGAAAAGAGTAAAAAGCAGGCTGTGATTGTTAATAGATGAATGACTAGTTTAGGTGTCATGAATTAGACCTCCCTCTTATAAGAATCGTATACCATATTTTATTATATTTAGTTATGTTTGGATTTTTATAAAAAGAGGGTGGGACATAACAAAACAAATTTCCAAAAAGACGAACACTCTCTTTTCTCACCTCTTTACGTTGTCAGAACCGTTCGTTCCATTGCGCTACGGCCACTCGCTTTCCGCGGAGAGGAAATTGAGCTTCCTCGCTGCGCTGCGGGATCTCCGTTTTCCCTCTCTTTCCCGCAGGAGTCGAGTGTCCTACGCTCCATTCCACCCTGTTTTCAACATTGTTTTCACAATCAACAAAAAACCTGAACGGTTAAAAGTGAGGAACTCTCGATCGTTCAGGTTTATCATTGGCTGAATTACCTATGTCTCAGCCTCTTTTTAATAGGAAAGAGCCACGGATTGTTTTAAATGAATTTCTGCATTTGCTGCGTGTAATAAAAAGTGGGCTACGTCTGCGCGGCTAATGTTTTTGCTGTCTTCAGGTACACCCGTCACAGCTTTTCGATACTGAGCGGTTACGGGGCCATTTGTTAACCCCATTGGTCGAGCGACTGTCCAATTAAGATTGCTTGTTTTTAGCAGTTGAACAGCTTTTAAATGGTCGCGTAGTGGATTTTTTAAAATATTTTGAGCAAGCCAACCTGTCATACCTGGAATTTCTCCTTCAATTCCAGCTGAAGCAGTATATAAGATTCGGTGTAAGCCTTGCTCTTGCATTGCTTTAATAATAGTAGATGTTGCTTCTTCTAAAAATGTAGAAGGGCCTAATCCATCAGTTCCTAAGCAAGAAACAACAGCATCGTGGCCTGTAATAGCATGAGCCACCTGAAAGGAATCCGTTACATTTCCTTCTATAATATGCAAATTGCTATTTGTTATTGTTAGCTTATCTGGTGTTCGAACGAATGCTGTGACGAAATGTCCTTCTTCTAAAGCCTGATTCACGAAAGCTTGTCCAGTGCGTCCGCTAGCTCCAAATACAACAAATTTCATGATCATCATCCTTTTCTGTAGAATTACTATCCCATATCCTTCTTATAAAAAATATTCTATACGTAACATAGCATATTTCGCGGTGAATTTCTCACAAAAAGTATAGAATTGCTGAAAAAAACAGAAAACTAGCGTTTTAATAAGAGATTTGCAAGATGAAGGAAAAAGGAACGAGGCTTGTACCCACCGTCTGACAAAAGGATGTCTAATTTTAAAACTCTTGTCATAGACTGTCTAGAAAAGAGAGAATTGAACGAACGGTTTATAAAGGTGTTTTTTAATAGAAAGCGAACTTTGTATATAAGCATATGGAGCGAAAAGGGAGCGATGAGGAATGGGAAAAAAGATAAGCAAGGTTCGGATTGGTGTTGTATTGATAGGGCTACCACTCGTTTTTGTCATCGTATCCATCATCACAAAAGACTGGCGATATTTAACGTGGAGTATACCACCTGCGTTAATGTCTTGTTGGACTGCACTTGTTGTTTTACGAAAGCAAGAAGAATCTTAAAAGCCAAAAAAAGGAGATGGGGAAATGAATGGTCAACAGCTTCTTTATAGTTTGCTAACAGCGAATGGACAAGGGTTACAAAGTGCGTTTGTCATAAGTAAACATAAAATATCCAAGCTACAACCAACTTTGCCAAACGAAAAGGATGAACACATCCAGTTTCAGCAAAATCTCCAGCAGGATATGAAAAAAATTGCTAAGCAGCCAGAGGTCGATTTGCATCTTCAGCTGTTTTTACATATGGCTGAATACTTTCGACTGCCTGTTTCTCACACTACAACAAATGGAGAACTATACGAACTTAGTGAAGAAATAGGCAATATGTTTGTCGCAAAGTATAATGAATTGTTTTCAATTGCTCGCTGTCATTCCCTAGACGATGTTTTGCGTCATCAAATTCGTTTGTTTATTCACCTTGCAGATTCACAGTACTTAATCGCTTCAAAGCGTGAGCAGATGCTGTTACAAACAGCTCTTTTAACGTGGATTGAGCAGTTACCAAGCTTATATCAAGATCGGATTCTAGAACTATTCAGCAGAGAAGTCACTCAAAAAGCAATGGAAGAGGTCTTACAGAGACAGGGAATTATCAGCTTTTTTAAGCAACTTCCTCCAAGTGCATACGATCTACTATCATCTTTACTTTGTGCAGTAATGCCTTTGTTTGTGCCTATGCAGCATGCACCGTCACTTCTAGTTGGTTTCAATGCACCGCTATGGACGTTAGCGAGCTTGGAAAGTCATGAAATTGTAGCCAAGCGTAAGGAAGCAGAACCTTTTTTACCGCTGTTAGCGACCGTTGTTCATTTAATGTGGATGTGTAAGCTTGAGCACCAAGATGAGTTGCTTAACTACCAATCTTTGTTAATTAAGTGGTCATCTGTGTATCATCGGTATGAAGATTTTCAAATAAAAAAAGAGCAGGCTCAGTTTGACGTCGAGCGTCTTGAGGGCCTTATTTATAATGGAGAGCAAGATATTAAAGAGCTTAAAGGTATAGAAAGACAGCTTACTAAAAAAATAGATAGCTTAAAAGAGTCCATTCGCCATCAGCTTAATCAAATGGATTTAAAAACGCTAAACTGCGGCCTTGTTATGAAAAGGATGGTTCAGGAGCATGAAGCCTTAAAGGAAGATGTAGATGAATTAAAAAGAAAGCTTTCAATAAAAGGCGATATCATGGAACGAATTCGACTTACGTTTCGTTCAGCTGAGCGCATAGTAAAAAGTAAAGTAAAGGAAGTTGAGCGCAAAAAAATACTGATGCAAATGACGGATTTTATTTTAGCGAACCGGCTTCCAATCTGTGTGGATATACAAAATGAAATTGAAGAATTACAGGAGCGTTTAACAAGCACGCTGTTGAAGCTTAATCAGCATATTGAATTGCTGGACGAAACAAAAAGTTCTCGAGGGCTAACGAGCGGTAAACTTAAGCGATACGAAGCAGAAATCAAGCGCTTGGAGAAAGTCTATTATGGACTAGCTGTCAGAGAATTAGAGCCAATTTCGTAGATTAGATAAGCTGATAGATAAATATGAGTTACCCTAAATTTAGCCTAGGTTATTATGAATAAAAAAAGCAAAAAAAGTACGATTTCTTTGAAAAAAATGAGTAAAAGTTTATACAAATCCCTTTGAAATTTTTTTGATAATTTGGTACAATAAAGTTGCTTATTTTTGTTCCATAAGGATAGTTCGATGGGTTTCGTCTTGACTTATTGTAAGAGCAAGAATGGAGTAATACACAAGGTGTAGCTTGCTGCACGAGGAGGAAAAGAGATTATGTTACAAGGTAAAGTAAAATGGTTCAACGCTGAAAAAGGTTTCGGTTTCATCGAAGTTGAAGGACAAGACGATGTATTCGTACACTTCTCAGCTATCCAAGGCGAAGGCTTCAAAACTTTAGAAGAAGGCCAAGAAGTTACATTTGAAATCGTTGAAGGTGCTCGTGGACCACAAGCTGCTAACGTTCAAAAGTAATTCTTTTTATAGGATTATCAGGGGCTCCCAAATGGGGGCCTTTTTTCTTTTCCTTCGAAAAAGGCTGGTCATCTTGTATAAAAAAAGCGTATAATGAAATGATGAAAATAGGAATTGTATAGTAGAAAGGATAATTAAACTTATGAGCAATCAACAGCAACAGCAGATGGTCGACTCACGTCGTACGTTCGCCATCATTTCCCACCCGGATGCTGGAAAAACAACATTAACTGAAAAAATGTTATTACTAGGTGGAATGATTCGTTCTGCTGGAACAGTTAAAGGTAAAAAGTCAGGAAAGTTTGCAACATCTGACTGGATGGAAATTGAAAAGCAGCGTGGAATCTCCGTTACATCAAGTGTAATGCAGTTTGAATATAAAAATCATTTTATCAACATCCTAGATACACCTGGACACGAAGACTTCAGTGAAGATACATATCGAACACTAACAGCGGTAGATAGTGCTGTCATGGTTATTGATGGAACAAAGGGAATCGAAGCGCAGACGTTAAAGTTATTTAAAGTGTGTCGTATGCGTGGGATTCCAATTTTAACATTTATCAATAAGCTAGATCGTGAAGGAAAAGATCCTCTAGAGCTATTGGAAGAAATTGAAGAAGTACTTGGAATTGAGTCTTACCCAGTGACTTGGCCGATTGGCATGGGGAAAAGATTCCAAGGTACGTACGATCGCTTTTCGAAGCAAATCGAAGTGTACCAAGGAAATAAAGAATCATATTTTGCAGACTTTGACGGTGAAAACATTGATGATGAAGTGAAAAAGCATGTGGATGAAATGTATTTGCCAACGCTTGTGGATGAATTATCTCTTCTTGATGAAGCAGGTAACGATTTTTCAATTGAAAAAGTAAAGCAAGGCCTTTTAACACCTGTATTCTTTGGTAGTGCGATTGCAAACTTTGGAGTACAGTCGTTTTTCAATTCATTTTTGCAATTAACATCACCACCACAGCCGCGTGAATCATCTGTTGGAACAATTCAACCAACGGATAACAATTTCTCAGGCTTTATCTTTAAAATTCAAGCAAATATGAACCCTGCTCACCGCGATCGAATTGCCTTTGTACGCGTGTGCTCAGGGAAGTTTGAGCGTGGCATGAACGTAACGCTTGCTCGTACAAATCGTAAAATGAAGCTTGCTCAGTCACATCAATTTTTAGCATCAAGTCGTGAGACGGTGGATACAGCATATCCAGGTGACATTATTGGTTTGTATGATTCTGGTACGTATCAAATTGGAGATACGATTGTCGGCGATGGTAAAGTGTTTCAATTTGATGCGCTTCCGAAGTTTCCACCCGAGCTATTTGTGAAAGTACGTGCTAAAAATGCCATGAAATCAAAGCATTTTGAAAAAGGAATTAATCAGCTTGTACAAGAAGGAGCGGTTCAGCTCTATCGTACACCGTTCTTTGGAGATTATATTTTAGGTGCTGTTGGTGAGCTTCAGTTCCAAGTGTTTGAACACCGTATGAAAGGTGAGTATAACGTAGATTTAGAGTTTGTTCGCATGTCTCATAGCATTGCAAAATGGGTGGACAAAGAGACGATTAAGGATAGCATGTTTGACTCTCGCGTTATGCTTGTTGAAGATCGGGATGGGCATGCTGTACTCATGTTTGAAAATGATTTTGTATGGCGCTTATTCCAAGATAAGTATCCTGACGTGAAGTTTTTAGATCCATTTAATTTATAAAAGAAACGCTTGGCGGTTGCCAAGCGTTTCTTTTAATGCGCAAATGACTTTAAATTTAAAATGACAACTCCTGCAATAATTAACGTAATGCCAATGACCATTGAGATGCTGCCGCTTTCCTTCCAAATCACAACACCGATAATAGCTGTAAGGGCAGTTCCTACTCCTGACCAAATTGCGTAGGCAATGCTCAGTGGAATTTGTTGAAGAGAAGCAGAGAGTGAATAAAACGCAACTCCAAATCCAACGATTACACCAATGCTTGGCCAGAGTTTTGTAAATCCCTGAGATGCTTTTAACATGGATGTTCCAAAAAGTTCCGCTGTAATAGCAAGTGCTAGAAATAAATAGGCTTGCATCTGAATTCACCCCTCGCTACGTAAAAAAATATTTTTTACGACGTATACTGTAAGATATGCTAAATTTAACTTCGACATCTTATCATAGGATGAAAAAACTCGCTACTATTTTTTCTTCGATAGGTAATCCACAGTTTCTTGCTTTCCTAAAGCGGCATGTCCTTGTTTTTTGTTATAGTTTAATATCACTTTAATTTCATTGACTTCACATTCATCACTTAATGTGTGAAGTCCTGATAGAAAAGGAGTAAGATGGTTAGTCATATCAAATTCTGAGGCTGCGTTTTGGAGATAATCAATTGGTGGGACGTAACCCATTTTCTGATAAAACGCTAAGATGTTAATTCGCTCATAAAACATTTGAACCACTTCTTCTTGTGACATGTTGGGATAAGATAAAGAAAAAACGTTACGAACGGGTGTTTTAAGCCACTTCGTTAAGCATGTTTGTGGATTATTTACAACTGCTGTAGCACCTTTTAAATAACCCGCTAAAATGAGCGACATGAAGCCTCCGCCTGACGACCCGTAACAGGTTACGTGTGATAGGGGGACTTGTAAATTCGCTAGAATTTCACTTAACAAAACAGAAATTTCTTGAAGATAAAACCTTTCTTTTGTTCCTTGTCCCCATCCTAACGAAAGCGGACCTAAATATAAGGTAGGATCGTTATAATAAATGACGGATGCATCGAATAGGTCCATCCATGAATGGCGCTGAAAATAAGGAGGACCTTGCGGGTGCTCTTGCTTAGCACCAGCTCCAGAGCCTAACAGAATCATCTTTGAAGAGTTTTCTTTTAGTTTGATTAAAAATTCATATAATACGCCGTCCCACTCAACAGCAAGGACATACGGCATGTCATTTAATAAATCAACATCATGTAGCTGATGCTTTTTGATTGCAATTCGCGTGTAGTTTTCAATCAATTGTTTAACACCACTTTCTATATAGTAAAAAGCATTCATTCCATCTTATGAAAAATCTAAAAAAGTGCTTGTACGTTTAATGTATACTCTATGAAAATCAAGTCATATTAAGAAACAATAGAAGGGAAGTGATCGTTGTGCGAGATATATATCAAACGTTTCAAGAGCTATCTCAGTGTGAGCGAGCTGGAATTGACTATGAAATTGAGTGCATCATTCGTAAGAAAGACATTGTTGTGTTGGCGATTCATGGCGGTACAATGGAAGAGGGTACACTTGAAATGGCAAGGGAATTGGCGCAGGAGGTTAACGGGACTTTTTATGCATTTAAATGCTTAAAAAAAGAAGATCCCTTTGAACTGCATGTAACATCTACTCATTACGATGAAGAGTTGGCAAGGTCATTAGTCCATCAGTCAAATATAACTATTTCATTTCACGGTGCACGCGGTGCGGAACGAGAGATTTATATAGGAGGGCGCGATGAACCTCTTGCATCTCGCGTGAAAGAATTATTAAAACCCGGGTTTATTGTAGTTGAGCCGCCCCCTCATTTAAGAGGAGTTTCGCCAGATAATATTGCAAATGATAATACCCGCCATCAGGGACTGCAGTTAGAATTGACAGTACCTCAATATGATGAGCTGTTAACTAACGTAGAAAAAAAACAGTCTTTTATTGAATCGTTAGTAAAAGCGATTAAAGAAAGTGAATAGCATGTATACAGCGCCGGAAAAAATAGGCGCTGTATTTTTATTGCAGGATAGTTGAAAAGCGCATCTCCATATGGAAGATATGCTAAAATATAGAAAAAGAAAGTGTTGCACCTTTAATGGTTGGTTTATAAAGTGAGGAGATAAGATGAAAATTAAAACAGAAGAAATATCAGAAGTTGTCCTTGAAGTACAGTCAATGGAACGAGCCGTACAGTTTTGGTCTAATCAGCTTGGCTTTCCAATCGTGGAACAATGAGGGTATGATAACGGACAGTTTACCGAGGAATCAAATGGAGTTTGGGCAACATGGCTCTATGTTGGAGGGCCAACAAGGCTAGGACTATGGCTTCCTCGTATGTTTTCCAAAGCTGAGCAAAAGATGAAGCAGCTGAATATTTCAAGCTGGCCAAACCTTTACGATGAGGGTGGCGTTCACGTTCACTTAGCTCTCCACGTGCAGAAGCAAAATCTTGAGGGAACGCTTATATTGTTGAAGCAGGAAGGTATCGATGTGAAGATAATAAAAGAAGCAAATGAAACAAGAGTGTATTTTAAAGACACGGAATCAAATATTATTGAATTCTATACAAAATCAATGGCCGACGATTACACAAAACAAGTGATAAAGAAATAGTAGAACACTAGGGAGGGGTATCAATGAATGAACTCAATGGCTATTTGCTTGCAATGGAACACGTAAATCATTATACAAATCATGTCTGTACGTTTGTATTTGATACAAAAGAGATGCTATATGTGCTTGAGCTTGGAATTGATAGCTAGAAGGGAGCTCGTTTTGCAAAATTATTATTGGATCATAATTATGTTAGTTTTGGGAACATGTATAAAACTATGGAAAGTTATTCGTAAGAAAAAGCCACCAACAAAATTTGAGCACTTTCATAGTAAAGCTTATGATTTGGAGGAAAAAGGAATAAAAAGTATAAAAATGGAGGTAGTTCGTTTGGATTTCATATTGTTCTGTCCAAAGAAGGTAAACAACGAGTATTGTAAGAACGGAAAAATATGAAACTTTTTAAACACTATTTCGTATTACTTAATATAAATTAGATTTTTTATTTTAACAAAGGAGATGACAGAAATGAAAGAGGCGGGATGTATAAAATGTGGTGGACAGAGCGTTGGGCAAAAGGAAGTGGCAATGACAGGCACAGGTCTTTCAAAGCTTTTAGACGTTCAGCATAACCGCTTTGTTGTGGTTTATTGTAAGTCATGCGGTTACTCAGAGTTTTATAATAAAGAAGCGTCTAAGGCGTCTAATATTCTCGATTTGTTCTTTGGTTAATTTAGAAGAAATACGACTGTTTAGCCACTTTTCATCATATGGATAAGTTATATGCATATGATGAGGAGGGGAAACTGTGAGTGATTCGTTTTATTCGCCGTTCATAAATAAAGAGGGAAGAAAGCTAACGATTGCTGAAATTTGTTTCTCTGATGTAGAAGTGATGGTTGCGAAGCAGTTAGAAGAAGGGTATCAGCTTGAATTTAAGCGAGAAGTTAGTTCTACTGTGAAGAGGAAGATTCCAAATATTATTGCATCGTTTGCCAATGAAATGGGCGGGTGGCTAATATTTGGAGTTGATGAAGATGATTACTCAATCAATTTACTTGAAAAAAAAGAGTATGAGCTCTTTATTCACAACATGCTGAAGGATGTAACGAATCCAATTCCTCGTATTTTTACTCGGTTTCTATCACCTGAACATACCACAGAGTACGGCGTCTTTGTTATTTGGATTCCAGAAGGCTTGTACCCTCCTTATATGTCATACGGGAAAGTTTATCGCCGTATTGGGAGCGGAACTTCTCCAATTTCAGAAATTGATGACCGCTATCACTTGGACCGTCTATATCAAAAGTCAAAAGACCGAATGATGCGTTTAGAAGCATTTTGCACAAAAGAATTATCTATCTATAACCGAAAGGGGCTTACGCACGGCGAAGGCTATGTTCACTATGGAATGTGCAATATGTACGTCATTCCAATTTATGACTTGTACTTATTGGAACATATGGATGAAGATAAATTAAAGCAGTATATCTTATCAAAATCAAATGAACCGAAAGCTTATCCAATGTATGAAGAAATTGAAATGAACGTTCATTTACCGTTTGTTAAAGCATCATATTCTGCAGAGTCAATTATTTTTCGAAACACTGATGTTATTGACTCCTATGATAAAACCGTTGCTTGGGAACAGTTTGTTAATGGAGCGGCAAAATTTCATATTCCAATTCCATATGTAGAAGAGCTTGATGAAGTAAAATCTGTTTTGCAAGAGTGCGTACCAAGCTACAGAAATGCTGCTATTTTTGATCAATTTCAATACGTTGATGGCCATCAATTTTTAACATTGTTACTAAGCTGTCTTGGTGAGTACATTGAATGTATGACGCAGCTCAACGCTGAATTAGAAGATATGATTGTTGTAATTGATCTTGAAAACGTGCGAAATGATGTTTTGTATTTTAACCATGAGGCATATAAAGGTTTTTTAAGAGAAGAAGGCCTAGTTTTTTCTGATAAAAAGCATTATCGATTTAATAAATCTTTTCGAGCTATGAAGCTAAAAGAAAAAAACGGCGAATCTTTATTTCAATATGTTGATTATATTATTAACGCGTTTGGTCTCTCAAAAAACAAAGCTCTTCATTTTCTTATGCAATCTTTTTATCAATCAAAGTAAAAAAATGACTATTTTTTAACAATTGAGAACATTTATACATTTTCTGAAAAAGGTATGGTACCATCAAATAGAGTGAGGGGAATAGTGGTTATTCCTCAAACTCGCTTGAATAAACCTTTCAAACAAAAGGGGATGTTACAAAGGTTTATATCAGACTTTGTGAGACATAGGGGAGAGAATGAAACATGAAAAAGGTTGGGTCCATTCTGTTAATTGTGTTAGCGCTAGCAGGATTGGGAGGGGTGTGCGCTGCTTATTATCATTTCGAGCAGCAAAAAGAAGCAGTAGATAAGTTTGTGGTAAATGAAACATACATATTAACAGTAGGGGTAACACAAATATAGAGATTTTAACCAGATATACGGGTAAGCTATTCAAGAAAAAAATCCTAATAATTGTTAGGATTTTTTTCTTGAATAGCTTTTTTAATTTGTTTAATTGTTTCAACATGCATTCCCTCATGGTAAAAGTTAAACAAGAACGTGCTGCCAACGTGATCAAACGAAATGCCAGCTTTATTAGTGAACCGCTTGGCTAGCTTCAAATCATAATGAGCGGGTATGAATTCTTTAATACGCTCAGTTTAAGTCATCAGCTCTTCTTTTAGTTGAATTAAGGTAGGAGGTGTTTCCTTCCATTGAGAAGGTTTTGTTTCAGCCGCGAATAATCGCTCATATGAGGCAGGCAATTGATTTTTCTTTCCAGCAAGCTCAAAAACAAGCTTTTCTTGAATATATGCAATGTGCCCTAAATTCCAAAAAATGTTGTTTGAAAAGCCATCGGGAGTTACTAACGATTCCTGTTCAGTTACGCTTGATAAAACTTTTAGCGTAATACTTCGAACGGTTTCTAAATGATGTAATAACAATAAATTCATAAATAATTCCTCCTTTAGACTTGTTTCTTTTCTAGTAATATCTTTTAATTATAACAGGGAAACAGTCAAATACGGTGTAGTTTGCTTAACGAAAATAGTAAGAAGAAAGGGCGATACCATGTCTAGTTTACGTTTTGAAAAAATATTGCAAGTAACAAAGAACCATATTGAGTTGTTAAAGGAAGCTGATCCATCAGAAGAGGTTATTTCAGGCTATATTGAGAGAGGAACATGCATTGCAGGAAGAGCAGATGGTGAGTTAGTGGGGCTTGTTGTACTGCTACCAACAAGGCCGAATACGGTGGAAATTGTCAATATTGTAGTAAAGAAAAACATGCGAAATCAAGGATACGGAAAGCAATTGGTGGAAGAAGCTTTAAAGCTTTCAAAGCACTATGGATATAAAAGCGTAGAAATTGCAACAGGTAATTCAAGTATTGAGCAGTTGGCGTTGTATCAAAAATGTGGATTTCGTATTACAGGAATTGAAATGGATCACTTTGTTCATAATTATGAAGAAGAAATCTATGAAAATGGTATTCAATGTCGTGATATGATTCGACTGCGACAAATATTGAGTTAAGGGTACATATTTTTAGAAAATGGGCGTTTAGACAAGCAAAAGGATGATGCGTGCATACACTGAGACAGAAAGGATGGTGTATGTTATGTGTTTTTACGGCGGTTATTGTGGAGGATACGGCTATAATAAAGGCGGCAGTGGGTTTGCCTTAATCTTAGTTCTGTTTATTCTTCTTGTTATTGTAGGATGCGTTTGTTGGAATTAATAAAGAAAAGAAGCATACAAAAGGAGACTTTTGTATGCTTCTTTTCTTTAAATTAAAACTAATCTAAAAAATTTTATAAAATAAAATTAAAAAAATATTGACACTATATACAAACTACCCGTAGAATAGCCATCATAACAAAGTGAATAAAAAAGCAACTCTTATCGAGAGTGGTGGAGGGACTGGCCCTATGAAACCCGGCAACCTATCAGCAATCGTGCTGTAACGGTGCTAAATCCTGCGGTGTATCTTTATACACTGAAAGATAAGAGAAGCGGATTGGTTAAAATCGCTTCTCTTTATCTGCAAGAGGCGTTTTTTTTATGGAAAAAAAGAAAAGGGAGCGATTGACATAATGAAAAAAACAACAAAAGTACTAGGTTTAACACTGGCGTCAGCACTACTAATTGTAACGGCTGCGTGCGGAAAAGAAGAAGCAAAGACTTTGAGCACAGAAAAAATTACAATCGGAGTAACTGGTGGTCCTCATCAACAAATTAACGAAGAAGTGAAGAAGTTAGCAGAAAAAGATGGATTAGAGATTACCATTAAAACGTTTAACGACTATAATACACCGAACACAGCGCTTGATGAACGTGATTTAGATTTAAATAATTATCAAACATTACCGTTTTTAGAACAACAGGTAAAAGATAAAGGCTATAAAATTGAGGATGCGTTTAAAACGGTTGCGTTTCCAATGGGTATTTATGCAGACGGCATTAAAGATATAAAAGAACTGAAAAAAGGTGACAAAATTGCTGTGCCAAATGATCCAAGTAATGAATATCGTGCGTTAAAGCTATTTGAAGCGGCTGGAGTTATTAAATTAAAAGAAGGCGTTGAAGAAAAAGCAACGAAAAAAGACGTAGCTGAAAATAAACTGGATCTTGAAATCGTTGAGCTAGAAGCTTCACAAATTCCATCTCAATTAGGTGAAGTAGCAGCTGCTGCAATTAACACAAACTTTGCGATGGGTGCAGGTTTAACAATTAATGATGATGCCATTTTCCATGAAGAAATTGAAAACAATCCATATCCAAACTACGTTGTTGTACGTACGGAAAATAAAGATGATGAAGTTGTAAAACAGCTAGAGAAATACTTCCATTCAGATGAAATTCGTCAATTTATTGAAGAAGAGTTTAACGGCTCAGTTGTCCCAGCATTTTAAGGAGTGGTGAACGTGATTGAATTAAAGCAGACTTCCAAAACATATGAAGTCAACGGCAAGAAAGTGGAGGCTGTGAAAGACGTGTCCTTGACTATTGAAAAAGGAGAGGTGTTCGGAGTAATTGGATATAGCGGTGCGGGGAAAAGTACGCTGATTCGCTGTGTTAATCTACTTGAAAAACCAACGTCTGGAGAAGTATTCATTAATGGTGTAAGCCTAACGACTCTTTCAAAGCAGGATTTTCAAAAGACACGCCGGAAAATCGGGATGATTTTCCAGGGGTATAATTTATTAAAAACAGCAACTGTATATGAAAACATTGCAATTCCTCTAAAACTAGAAGGCATTGATAAAGAAACCATTCAAAAGCGCGCAGAGAAGTATTTAGAAATTGTCGGGTTGTCTGATAAAGTTAATCACTACCCGTCTCAGCTATCTGGCGGTCAAAAGCAGCGTGTTGCCATTGCACGAGCGTTAGCGCATGAGCCTGAAATTTTATTAAGCGATGAGGCCACAAGTGCCTTAGATCCAGAAACAACGGAAGCTATCTTGGAGTTACTATTAAAAATTAACCGAGAATTAGGCTTAACAATTTTTCTAATTACGCACGAATTAAACGTTGTTCAACGTATTTGTGATCGCGTAGCAGTGATGGAAAATGGAAGAGTCGTAGAAGAAGGAAAAGTAGTGGATATATTTACTCATCCACAGCATCCAACAACTAAGCGTTTTATTGGTTCAGAATCTGCATTTAATCTTCCAGAAGCTTTAAAAACAGAATATCGTAAAACTGGTAAGCTTGTATCACTTTATTTTAAAGGAAGTGAAAAGTCCAATGAACCGGCGCTTGCGATGGTTTCACGCAAATTTGATGTATTACCAAGTATTTTAGCCGGTGGAATTGAACAGTTAAAAAATGAAACGCTTGGAAAGCTGCTTGTTCATTTAAGAGGAGATAAGGAAGCTTATGAAGAAGCAATCGGATATTTAGAAAGTGAAGGCGTTATTGTAGAGGAGTGGAAATAAGATGGCTGAATTTTTTGTAGAGTGGGGAGACGTTATTTGGGAAGGCTTCCTTCAAACGTTAACCATGACAAGTATCTCATTAGTTATTGCCATCTTGATTGGTTTACCGCTTGGGATTTTACTTGTTGTAACTAGACAGGGTGGACAGTCAGAAAACAGATGGTTATACCAAGTTCTGAACTGGATCATCAACATTATTCGTTCGATTCCATTTATTATTCTATTATTCTTCATTCTACCATTTACTAAGCTTATTGCTGGAACAACCATTGGTGTACAAGGCGTAATTGTTCCCCTTGTGGTTTATACCGCACCTTATATTGCAAGATTAATGGAGTCTGCGCTGTTAGAAGTTGATAAAGGAATAGTGGAAGCATATCAATCAATGGGGATTTCAACGTCAAAAATTATTTGGTACGTTGTTGTAAGAGAAGCGCGTTCTGGTATTATCTTAGGATTAACTATTGCAACAATTGGTCTCATCGGTGCTACTGCAATGGCAGGCCTTGTTGGTGCTGGTGGGCTTGGAGATATCGCCTTTCAATATGGGCATTTACGCTTTGAACCAACAGTGATGTACACAACTATTCTCGTATTAATTATTATGGTACAGTTGATTCAATCGTTTGGTAGCCAGCTAGCTAAGAGATTAAAAAGAGAAGGGTAAGAGAGGTAGGTTGCTCATGGGAAGGAAAGTTGGAATTATTGGATGTGGCAATGTTGGCTCAGCGACAGCTTTTTCATTAGTTAATCAGCAAGCAATAGAAGAATTGGTACTTGTGGATTGTTTAAAGGAAAAAGCGGAAGGTGACGCGCTTGATTTACAGGATGCAACTGTCACAGCGTCTGGGTTTACAAACGTATATGCAGGTGGATTGGTCGATATTAAAGATGCAGATGTGATTATTATAAGCGTTGCCGGTCCAAGACCTCAAAAAGGTGAAACGCGGCTTGATGAACTAAAAGCAACTGCACCTATTATTATGGAAGTAGTTACAACTCTAAAAGAGCTTGGTTTCTCAGGCTGTTACGTTGTAGCCACAAATCCATGTGATGTTATTACATACCATGTATGGAGTTTGTCTGGATTGCCAAGAGAGCGTGTAATTGGAACAGGAACTTTATTAGATAGTTCACGTCTTCGGCGAGTTGTTGCAAATGAACTCAAGGTAAAGCCACATGACGTTCATGCGTATATGCTTGGTGAACATGGCGATTCGCAGTTTGCACTATGGTCACATTCAACAATTTTTGGACAAAAACTAGAAGATTACTACCAACATGAGCAGTCTATTTTAGATAAAGAAAAAATTGAAAAAGAAGTGATCAAACTAGGTTTTGAAATCTATTGGCTGAAAGGAAATACGGAATTTGGTATTGGAAACGCGATTGCACAGCTAACCAAAGCCATTGTCAGTAACGAACGAGCTGTTTTTCCAGTTTCTACGATATTGCAGGGAGAGTATGGCTTACATGACGTAGCTATCAGTATTCCATCTGTTATTGGAAAAGGAGGAATTGAGAAACGAATTCCTCTTCATTTATCACTAGAAGAACATCGTAAGCTGGAATATTCAGCAAACATTATTCAAACAGCAATTTCTGAAATACGTTCTCAAAAAATACAGCACTAAAAAAGCACGCTTTTCTGAAAAGCGTGCTTTTTAACGATAGCTTGTCGTACATACATAACTCATACTAAATAAAATAAGGTTTTTGCCTGCTCCGTCTTTTTGAAAATTTCTATGGTTGTAACAAGCAAAAAGATAAAAGCAACACTAGAGGCTAAAAGGGAAATACGCAAAAATAAACGCTTTCTCTTTAACAGCCGATAAATAAAGAAAAGCATGATCCCAATTAACACAATACAAGCAATACCAAGTTGGATAGAGAGCTTTGCTAATTCATCAATGGTTTCTTTAAATAAAAGTAGCCCTTCGTTGTTAAGCTTTGTTTCAGAAATATTTGTTTTTTCTTCATGGTTTAATACGCCGATGTCCCACTTTTGAGAGGATGTATCATTGTATACTGTGTAATAAAACGGCCCGAGTTTTTGTTCATCAACGTGATGGTTACTTGCTGAGACGTGTGAAGCAATGGGAAAGGCGAGTAAAAAAATAAGCAGTGAAATCCATCTTTTCATAGTTAAAATCCTCTTTCTCTATCACAATCTTCTTTTATTATAAAGGAGATTTTTTTTTGTATCTATCATCCCTCCGTCCTATTTAGATTTCTATATATAAGGCGAAAGGGGGAATGAAGGATGGCAGAAAAAATTCAGGAAAAAAGCCAGCTTCGCATGACATTTCACAACGGTGATAAGGAGGATGGAACGATGATTTTAAAATCCAAACTATACCCAAATATTGCAATAGCTTCTTCACCTGATGCGTTGCTAACAGCAAGTGAAGCCATTGCGAGTCTACAGTTACTTCCACTTGTTGAAGTCGCAGAAGTCGTAACATATACGCTTGTAAGTGAATAATAAAGGGGGGAGCTAAATGAAAACATTAACAATGCAGTTTTTGAACTTAGAACAAAAAACAGTGGGTATTTCAATTGAGCAGCCGAAAGAAGGGCTTGAAGCTTCTGAAATCAGCGCAGCTATGGATCAGATTTTAGCAAGCAATGTGTTCACATCAAATGGTGGAACACTTACATCAAAAAAGGGTGCACAGATCATTGAGCGTAACGTAACGGAATTTGAAATCTAAACATGGTTTGCCTTGACCAAAAACCACCTCCGCACTACAATGAGTAGTGTGAGGTGGTTTTTTTATGAAGATTCAACAGTTTAAGTTTAAAGAAAGTGGCTTGAATCGTTTTTTTGGACCTCTAGAAGCAAAGGTAATGGAATGTATATGGCATGGAAAACAAATGACAATTAAAGATGTTCAAATTGCTCTTGAAAAAGATAAGATAGTCAACTTCAATACGGTTATGACCGTTATGAATCGTCTTGTAGAAAAAGGGCTGTTGGACAAGTATGTAAAAGGGAGAGTTTCTGTTTATCAACCTGTGCTGTCACAGCAGGAATTTTTAGAAGGGCAATCTAAGGAATTAACGTCTGAATTAATTGATGAATTTGGACTCTTGGCTGTGAGTCATATGTTAGATGCAGTAGAAGAAGCAGATGAAGAGCTGCTGCTGCTTTTAGAACAGAAAATTAAAAAGTTAAAAGCGAGCGAAGAAATATGAATAAAAAGCAATCTGTTGTTCTTTTTTACGCATCCATACTAGTAGCCATTAGCCTGCTTGTACAAATGACGGTTTATCTCATAGACCCACATCATCATTTAAATGTGTTTACTCTATGCTATCACGCTGTAGAACATATTGGTTGGAAGTGGGCACAGTATGTTTTATATGGGTTTGTGGTTTATACCCTCTTGCTTGTTTTCTGGAAGCTAATTAGACAGTTTTGGCTTTTGTACCAATTTTATCATCAAATTAAAGTCAGTAAAGTATCAAGCTTAACTCGTTACATAGGCAAGGATGAAGATATTTATCAAGGGGTCGTTGTTGTTAATTCTACCCGTCCATTTGCTTTAACGAAAGGATTTGTGAAGCCTCAAATTGTTGTTTCAACAAATTTAGTTAATCTGTTAAATAAAAAAGAACTTGAAGCAGTGTTATATCATGAGCAATTTCATGGGCGTAATAAAGACCCACTGAAAATTTTTCTGTTATCATTGTGTGCATCTGCACTGTGGTATCTTCCTGTGCTGAAGTGGAGCAATGAACGTTACAAATTAATAAGTGAACTGTTAGCTGACCGTGCTGCGATTGATTCGCTAGACTCGACACTTCCAATTGGAAGTGCGCTTTTAAAACTGATTAAGTACCAAAAGCAGCAAACTTCTTATGCATATGCGCCTTTTGCCGAGACAGCAGTCAATTATCGCATAAAGTGTTTGGTAAATCCAAAGATGACCATCACATGGAATATTCCAAAACTTATGATGGTAAAGTCAGTGGCTGTGTTTGTGCTGCTTTGGTCAGTATTTGCTTATTAAGGAACGAATAAAACATATTGAGGGAGAGGTGAAAGCTGCTTCTATTTAAGTTGCAGCAAACAAAATGGCAAAGTCAAAGAAAAAAGGAAAAACAGGAGTTCAAAAAAAGCAGTCTACAAATTCTAAATGGCTGTTTTGGACAATTGGAATTGTGAGCGTGGTTGTTTTAGCGTTTATTATCTTTGGTAATATCAATAAAGGTAGCGAACAAGCTGATATCAGCTATGAAAATCAACCGTTCTTGGGTGAAGAGGATGCACCAGTTGAAGTGATTGAATTTGGTGATTATAAATGTCCTCATTGTAAAGAGTTCAACAATACATTTTTTCAATTGATTGACCAAGAATACATTCAAACAGGCAAAGTGAAGTTTTACTTTATGAACTATGCTTTTATTAACGTAGATTCAACTCGCTCGGCTCAGTTTGCTGAAACGGTTTACAAAGAGCTAGGAAATGATACATTTTGGAAGTTCCATAAGCTGCTTTATGAGAAACAACCTGATTCAGCCGGTGCTGAAACACAGGATATTTTTACAGACCAATTTTTACAAGATACCCTCGGCGAAATAGCCAATGAGGAAGATGTGCAAAAAGTAGTGAAAGCTTATGAAAACGAAGAGTTTAAAGAAGCGTTCCGCCAAGACATGTCTTATGCCAAGAAACTAAATGTTTCTGGAACACCGGCTCTTTTTGTAGATGGAAAGCCATTTGAAGGATCAACTGCTGAAGACTTTGATAAGATGGTTAAAGAAGCAGCTGAGAAGAAGGGACAAGAATGAAGAAAACATTAGTAGGGAGCTGGATTGTTACAATTGTTGCAACTCTGGGCAGCTTATCTTTTAGTGAATTGTTTAATTTTATTCCATGCACATTTTGTTGGTATCAGCGAATTCTAATGTATCCGCTCGTGATCATTTTAGGCATAGCTGTGTATGAACAGAATGACAGAATTTATAAATACGTACTGCCGTTCTCAGTCGTAGGTATGCTTGTATCGGGCTATCACTATGCACTACAAAAAATACCTGCATTACAAGCGTTTGAAACATGTACAAGCGGTATACCTTGCTCAGGTCAGTACATTAACTGGCTTGGCTTTATCACAATTCCATTTTTAGCATTCATTGCGTTTACAATGATTACATTCTTAATGGTAATGTTAAAAAGACAAAAATAACAGAAGGACTCTAAGCTAAAAACTTGGAGTCCTTCTGTTATTTTTGAATAAACTATGTTCTAAATAAATACATATTACATCAACTAAAAATGATGTTCTTATAAAGAAGGAGCTTGTTTTATTGAAATAAATTTTGAAAAGAGAAATCGAACAGCTGGCCCTATAATAAGAATCTGTGTTGGGTAGGCGACAATTATGTTTTTTGCAAAAATTGTAAAGAAACTAATTAGTACATGTTGGTTTGTCAAAGATCCAGCTATAGATGCATGAATAAGTCCATAGATTGACATGAAAAACACCATTCCTATCACCATACACGTAGATAAAGTTAAGATCATATAAAACTTCTTCTCTTTCTTAAAAGGTAGTAAAAAGACAACTTTGTGAGCTATAGGCCCTACTATTACTAATTCAAGTGCAAGAGCAATAATGAAGACCATTATCATTTCTTTTACCATTTGCAGCGGTGTTAGTACGTTGAACATTCCATTAAGCATGAAGTTATACGTTGTCATAACGAATACCATGCCTAAGCACATTATCATTCCAAAATAAAATTCCTGTTTTTTTGTTGTTGGCGTATCGTAATCCTCCTTTTGAATTCTTTGTTAAGTATAGAGATTTAAAAAACGCTTCGTAAGTGAACATTATGTGAACTTTTTTTGTTTTTCGTCCCTTTTGAAAAGTAAAAAGCCTATATATAAAGCGATAGAGCATTAAAGGAGGAGAAGAAAAATGACGGATTGGCTTTCTTTCGTTTCAGATGTTGGCTTTCCAATTGTAGTGACTTTATATTTGCTGCATCGGATTGAAGCGAAGCTTGATATGGTTGTAACGTCGATTCAAAAATTACCTTACGAGTTAGAACAACGGGAAAATGAATCAACTTGAAAAGTGGAGAAATATCGATGTGTTAGTAAAATAAAGGAAAAGAGCTTTTTGCATTTATGAGCATGTTATACTTGTTCTAGCTGTTAAGATAAAAAGTGGAGGGATTCAAGTAATGAACATGTACCCTGACATCGCAACAAGCTATGGAGCAGATTTAATAGTATGTGAAAATCAATTTGAAGCAAGCTATTATTACCATGAAATGAGAGGGCAATGCTTACAAAAGTTAAAAGAAATTAGCAAGTTAGTTGATGAATTTGAATTTGACTTTTCACCAGACAGTTTAAAGATAATTGAACTTCTATATTATGATGTAGAAGATCAGCAGTCTTTTTCATTTTTTAATCTGACTAAAGAAGAATTTGAACGTTGTCTAGGCATTTATTTAGGAGAAGTCGTAGTTAGAAATATTGAAAAAGCTCGCTGGGTTGTTCGTGAATATTCCCTCGACTCTAGCAAATTTTTAATGGGAATTGAAAAAGGGAAGTTTGCGTTAATGCTTCCTTATGGATATCGTGAGCATAAAGAACGCTATCCGCACTTTCGATTCACTCTTTATCGAGACTTTTTACAATTTAAGAACCGTAACTAAGCTTGAAAAATAGCTTGTAGTTGAACATAAAATAATTAATTAATTATATATTAAAGACAGAGAGATGAAGGAAAGCTGAGAATATTTTCTCGGTTTTTTTCATGAGTATGGATGAAAAATGGTATAATTAGGTGAATATCTCGTTTTGGGAGGTGATCGAGAATGGTAAACAGCTGTTTACCTGCTTCTGTTCGTACTCATGCAAAGCCTACAAATGGAAAGGCGATACTTTGCATGGGGATAAACGCTTGATTAAGTCGCCCATTGCTTAGTTCACTTCATTTAATAGGCTTTGCCACCTTATTTATAGTAAAGAATAAGGAGCGAGCAGAAATGAAATATGTGAACGCAACGACTGTTTTACCTACTGAGCTAGTTAAAGAACTTCAGAAATATGTCCAAGGAGAAACTATTTACGTGCCAAGTACAACCCGAAAAGAATGGGGCGCGTGCTCGGGTACCCGAGAATGGACGAAAAAGCGAAACTGTGACATTAAAAAAGCTTTTCAAGAAGGCCGAACAATATATGAACTAGCAGAACAATACTTTTTAGCTGTTGAAACAATTAAAAAAATTGTTTATAAAAAGTAATTATTAAGGCACTCATCAAAAGATGGGTGCCTTAATGTATATCTTTTTTTAGAACTGTTTTTGCCATGTTAGCAAAATGTCCTGAGCATATAATAAGAAGTAGAATAAAAGAAAGGCTTGATTTAATATGGAAGCATTTATTAATCATCATCAATACAATCTTATACGAGAGCAAGTGAAGTTAATCTCTGACAGTTATGCGAAATCTAATAGCCACGATGTAACAAGTGCTATTAAAGCCTTGGCTGCTGAACGAGTATTTAATCAATTTGAAGAGCTAACACCGTTGCAAAAAGATATTTTGTCACCTATTTCAATGCTGTCAGACAGCAAGGAAGCCGAGGTGTTTTTGAATAGCTTAGAATCGGTTATCATTCCTTTTCCACAAATAAGCGAAGCCGGAATTAAAAAGTTATTTAAAAAGGTGAAAAAATTAAAGGTACCGGCTAACATTAAAGAAGAAACGCTTCACTGCTCGTATATTGGGTGGAATGATTACGGTGCCAGTAAAAAGTATCTTATCGTAGAGCATCACGGAAAGTTAATTGGCGTTGCAGGTGAATTTAACCGTATTCAAGATAAAGGAGTATGTACAATTTGTCATCGTATTTCGGACGTAGGGCTATTTATGAACCAGAAAAAAGCAAGTTCAGACGGTACGTTTATAAAGCGTGGAAACTATATTTGCCAAGATAGTGAATGGTGTAATGATCATCTAACAGATCGAAGCAAGCTAACTGAATTTATTGAGTGGTTATATTAAAAGCGAGGACTTGCTCCTCGCTTTTTACTGACCAATCTTTATCGGAATGTGAATCTTTATTACAATATCGTTATCTACGTTAAAGTGTGTAGAGGTATCAACAATTTCCAATGTAGGGCCAGGAATTGCTTGATGTCCAGATTTGGAAAGCCAATTTTTTTGAATCATCTCGTAAGTTTTATGAAGACTTTCAAACGTACCTTTGTGCTCATATTGTATATATGTATAAGCGGGAAACGTGTGAACATTCATTCCTTTGGGGATGGTGGTTGGATCGTTTACTTCTACACCAGTGATATAAAAGTAGTCATTTTCAAATGGAGGGAGACAAATCCCTGTCATGATATGATCATGCTTTCGATGAGGAATGGTACTATAATTCTGTTCCATTTGCTCCCAAAGAGCCTTTACTATGTCCTCGTCTCTTTTATTGAGCTTAGACCTTTTTTGAGCAACACCAACTACTGAAAATCCTTCTTTATAAACGATTTGACCTTGCATAATCCACCTCGTATGTAATGGGATAAAGTGAAGCTTATCGTGATTTTAACATACAATGAGACAATGGAAAATAGCTAAAAAAAGATGCAATCCTTTATTTTTACATAAAATGTAAGAATTACGTATAGGACATAATGACCTCTCTTATATATTCAATAATATCTCTTCTTCATTGACGAATTGAATGTAAAGGGGTGACCGCCATGATAGGTTTATTTAAAAGCCGAATTCAAATGTCTTCTACTCAAACTACGAGCTCTTTATCAATTCCATTTAACAGTGAAACAACAATTTTAACGCTAGATTTACCTACAAACATTGCTCAGCAGCAAAAAAAGATTGATGGAATTGTAGGGGGGAAGCAAATATCCCACTTGGACTAACAAGCTATGAATATGGTGTGACGATGCGCTTGTATCGGAATAGTCAACAGCTAATGAGCAAAAACTTACGTCAAGGAGCAGCTGCGGTACTAACGCTAGGGTTTATCCAAAATAATACCATCCCTTTTTTGTGGGTAGATCAAAATGCTGTGCAAGAAACCAATACGTATACGGTGACGCTTCGGTTCTTTACTCGGTCAACAAGCGGCGTGAGCATCCAAACTAAGACAAGAAGCCTAAACGTTATCTCGTAGCTTAGCAAAGCTCAAAGTGATAACTAAACCAATAATCGTCTTGGATGTTACGCGTATTAGAAGCAAGGATATGCTCTTTTCCTTCCTCATCTAGTGCTAACCAGTTATAATTAATGTCCATTTTAATAGAGTAAAAATGGCCTTCTTTAAACAAAATAACCGGAGGGTGTACTTCTACATAATCATTTAGTTTTTTAACCACGTCTTGTTTACAACGAATAAGTTCCATGAAATTGTTTCTCCTTTGTGCATATGTATAGCATATTCTTTGCGGTATAGCTTGCACCCTCTTTACAATTAAGAGGAGCAAGGTTATTTTAGCATATTTTAAAAAAGAATTAGAGTGAAAAGGACCGAGACAAATGAATGAACAAATTATCTTTGCTAAAAGACCAGTTGGAATGCCAGAGACAGACACATTTCGATTTGAAAAAATTGCAATGCCAGAAGCAAAAGAAGGAGAGGTAGTTGTTCAAATCCCTTTATTTGTCGAATGAAAGGATTCATTGTGGCTGATTATGCAGAACGCTTTCAAGAGGAGATTAAACAATTAGGTGAATGGGTGCAGCAAGGAAAGATTAAATACCGTGAAAATGTTGTAGAAGGATTTGAAAATGTTCCTGAAGCATTTTTAGGCTTATTCAGTGGCGCAAACCTAGGAAAGCAGCTTGTAAAAGTAGCCGAGTAAAAGCTTATATTAAAAAACCCAACTTTGTATAAAAGCTGGGTTTTCTTTAAAGGACAGATGCGGTTTGCTGTTCCTCTGTATTTTCTTGCTTGTGGTTACGCTCAATAGCCGAGCGTTTATGGTAACGACCAAGTAATCCTGTCATAATAAAAATTGCTAACAGAGAATAAAGCACTTGAATGACCCCAAATACGGCAGTTGCTGACCCAACAATGAAAAGATCTGTAATAAGCATCGTTTTTCCAGGATTCACTCCAAACCTTTTGTCTAAAAAAACGCAAAGCATATTAATGCCACCGAGTGAAGAGCCGTTTCGAAATAAGATAATAAGCCCAATCCCAATGATGATGCCTGCTGTAATTGCAGAAAGCAGTGGATGAGGCAGTTGCAAGGTAAGCATTCCTACAAGAACATCTGACATAATAGACATTAAGCTAACGCTTATGAAGCTTCGAATTGTAAACTGCAAGCCAATTTGAGTAATAGCCATGAAATAAAACGGTAGGTTAATAATAAAGAAAAGCATGCCAAATGAAATGTTGCTTAATTGTTCAAGTACAATCCCTAATCCTGCTGTCCCGCCGATAACCAGGCTTGAAGCAGTTAAAAATTGAATGCCAGTTGCTACGAAAAGGCATCCAATTGTAATCCATATCCATTGTTTCACCCTGTTCATTTTTAATACCCCTTTGTATATGAATTAATTTTTTTGTATATAAATTCTCTTTTTCTGATATCACAAATCCTATTGTACTACAAAAAAAATTCTTTGTATCTATAATTGTAAGAGAATCTAACACAATTAAAAAAAGTAATATAATTTAAATTAGTTTAATTTTTCTGTTTATTTCTGTAGTTTTAAAATGAATATAAAATGTATATTTAGAAAGTGGAAAAGGCGAGCAGAAATTTGTGAAGAGCGTTTCTTAGTTGGTAAAATAAAAGCGTAGTAGATTAGCCAAAAAAAGAAAAGAGGCAGCATGAAGATGAATCATTCCGTTGATGTAAAACAATTAAAGGCAATGAAGCAAACATTAACAAGATTTATGATGGCTTATAAGTTTGCTTTAAATGGATATCAAAGCTTACATCTTATTATTGAGATCCCGGTCTTTATGTCTGATAGGCAAGAAAATGTGTTTATCGAGCTTCAAATCCGATCCATTGCTATGGACTTCTGGGCCAGCCTTGAACATAAAATTTACTATAAATATAATAAAAAGGTTCCAAAGCAGTTGATAGATGAATTAAAGGAAGCGGCGGTTACAGCAGCCGAATTAGATCGCAAAATGGAAAAGCTTCATGAAGAAATCAATTACTTAAAGCTTGTAGACGATGAACAAGAAGAAGCAAATGAGTTTGAGATTAATCACGTGAAGTTTCCTTTACCCGATGAATTATTAAAGCTTGTAACAAACGATAAAAAGAAGCTGGGACATAAGTAATTCAGTCAATGATAAACCTGAACGATTGAGAGCTCCTCATTTTTTGATCGTTCAGGTTTTTTGATGATTGTGAAAACAATGTTGGAAACAGGGTGGAATGGAGCGTAGGACACTCGACTCCTGCGAGAAAGAGAGGAAAAAATGAGATCCCGCAGCGCAGCGAGGAAGCTCGGATTCCTCTCCGCGGAAAGCGAGTGGCCGTAGCGCAATGGAACGAACGTGTTCAGGTAACGTAAAGAGGTGAGAAAAGGGAGTGTTCATCTTTTTGGAAATTTGTTTTGTTATGTCCCACCCTCTTTTAGAAAATGATGATAAATTCATGAATAAGTAATAATAGAAAGAAGAGAGTCACAATGAGGTGTTGGTTATCAGGAACAAGGTTTGTTCTAATGGAGGGGAGTATTTTACTTGTTCTGCTATAAAGCTGTTCATATTCATGTTTTGTCACTCGGTGAGCACCTAAAAAATACGGAAACCACCAAGTGAAGATGTGAGAAATGAATAAGATAATAGTGATAACAAAAGCTACCTTAGTAGTAAAAGGTAAATTAATGTACATACAGCAACCAATAGTTAAAAGGGGAATATATTGATACAACAGCTCACTTTTGCGATGGACAGACGTTTTCTTTTGAAGATCGTTAAATGGATATAAAGGACATAAGTTTTTAATTAGTAGATAGACAAAAAATAAGACAACCACTAATAAGCTCCATGCATGTAAAGAAATCATTGAACTCACTCCTATGATGTTAGCCTACTAATATATATACGATTTTCAAGAGTAAACATTCTGAATAAGGCATGGTTTAATTTACGTGAAAAAGCCACATTAGCGCATGACAGCGCTAGCGTGGCTTTTTATAATGCTGTTTCTTTTGAATTTAGCTTCTTCCATTCATGTTGGAGAATTCCATAAATCACAAGGTCATGGTAATGGTCATATAAATATTCTCCGTCACGACAAATTCCTTCTTCAGTAAAGCCTAATCGTGTGGGAACGGCACGGCTTTTGTGGTTATCAACCCCACAGCGAATTTCTACTCGGTGAAGTTTCAGCGTATCAAATGCGTAAGTAAGGCAACCGTGTACAGCTCTGGTCATAATACCTTTTCCTTGAAACTGCTCCCCAATCCAATAGCCAAGGCTAGTGCTTTTATTCCCCCAGTTAATTGTATGAAATCCAACCATGCCAGCAATTTCATCATAGTAGCGAATAATTGCTTGAAAACCTTGATTGTTATAATATTGAGTTCGCCATTCGGGGATTAAATCATCGTAATCGGAGATGCTTCTCATACTGTCAACCCACGGCAACCACTCCCGCAGATAAGGTCGTGATTCATTTACAAGAGATAAAAGTGGAAATGCATCACTTGGCTCAATTAACTGTAAACTAATCTCTTTATCAATTTTATACTCAAACATAAAACAACCTCCGAAATTAATAAGAATAAGCATTAAATATACCTTTATCATAGCATATTTATAAACTGTTTTTTCGAATTTTTCTATAGTTCAGAATGGTTTTAGAATCATAAAAAGCCAAATAAATGGTAAGAATTATCTTACATGAAAACAAGACAGTGCTATAATGAGAAAGGATGAACTACTACTAAGGCTACATGTTGTAATTTAGAAGGTGACAAGATGGACGTACAGTTATTACTGACAGTATTTGCGTTGGGATTTTTAGGCTCATTTTTAGCGGGTATGCTTGGTATTGGAGGCTCGGTTATTTTATATCCAGTTTTACTTTTTGTACCACCTCTTATTGGAGTAGGGGCATTTACAGCGCATGAAGTAGCGGGAATCGGAGCGGTACAGTCTTTATTTGCATCAATTTCTGGAACGCTTGCCTATAAAAAAGGCGGCTTTTTACATAAATCACTTATCATTTATATGGGAACGAGCGTGTTGCTTGGAAGTCTCGTTGGTTCAACTCTGTCTAATTCGTTTTCAGAAGATACCATTAATTTAATCTATGGAGTAATGGCTACAATTGCTGCAATTCTTATGTTTACACCTAAGAAGCCTACACAAGATGAGAACAAAATGGAGGTCTGGTTTTCAAAAAAGCTAGCTGTTCCGCTTTCTTTAGCCGTAGGTATATGTGGAGGGATTGTGGGAGCAGGTGGTGCTTTTTTGCTTGTTCCAATTATGATTACCATATTAAAAATACCGGTAAGAGTGACAATTGCTAGCTCACTAGCAGTGACCTTTTTATCTTCAATTGGAACAACCTTCGGAAAAGTGGCTACTGGACAAGTGTTAGTGCTACCTGCGCTGATGATTATCGGTGCAAGCTTACTAGCAGCGCCAATTGGAGCATTTGTTGGTCAAAAGACAAAAGTGAGTTCCCTTCAAGTTGTTTTAGCTGTTGTTATTACCGCGACTTCGTTAAAAATCTGGTTTGATTTACTAAAAAAGTCAATCTCTTTCCATTAAATAAAAAAGATAGCGTGATTTAAACGCTATCTTTTTTATGTTGTTTTTGAAGAAACAAGATGTGCCACTAGGATGTAGCGTTCTGGCGCAGAACCTATAAAGTTAAAAGGGTAACAAGTACTGACTGTTAGAGTAGCTCTTGGTTTAGGAACAATTACGGTTCGATCATCGGCATCGACAATTCGCACTTTATTAACTCGATACGTAAATGATCCCGCTTCTGTATGAACTAATAACAAGTCTCCTTCTCCAACTTCCCCTAGTTTTCGAAAGACTGTATCACGATGACCGGATAGCACAGAATTGTCGCTTTCTCCAGGCAACACGCTGTCTGCAAAATGACCAACGCCTTTTTCAAGCTCATCTTCGTTAGTACCATGATAAATTGGAAGCGTAGCCTTCAGCTTTGGAATTTCTAGTTCACCCATTAAGTCTCCTATTTTAGGCTGTGAAGGATAAGATGCATCTTTCTTTTTGATTTCCTTTAAAGAACTGCTGTTTTCTTTCTCTATAGGCTGTCCTGCTTTTGCTTCAGCAGGTGCTGTTACCTGTGGTTCAACAGCACCTGTTTTATAAGCAAAATATCCTTTAGCAAACTTATAAGCATTAGTAGTGGTAAACCATAGGCCGAAACAAAGAACCCCTACAATAATCGAAAGAAAAATCAATCGCTTTTTGCGACTGATTTTTCCTTTTGAACTTCTTGGTTCCATATCATGCTCGTCTCACTTTACGATATGCAGCAAATGCTAACAAAACAAGGGCTGATCCAATTAAAGTGTTTAATAAATAGTCTGAAGCCGTATTTGGTAAGCGAGCTCCTTTAACAGTCTTCTTTACTTCAGCTTTTTTTACTTCTATTTTTTGAACTTTTTCTTTAACAGGTGCTTGTTTTACAATGTTATTTACGTTTTGAGCAGATTTTTCAATGCTCGTTCCTGTGTTTGCAACCGTATCCGAATTAACCATTTCACCTGTGATAATCATATCAGCTAAAAATTTGCCGTCAGCTGTATATAGGTTAATTTTTAAGCTAGCATTTTTTAATTCTTTCATATTCATTAAATCAAATAAAGATAATGTCTTTTCGGTTCCGGCTTGAATCAACGTATATGTTGCTTTCATTTTAAAGATAGAAAGCATTTCGTTATAAATTGACATTAGTTCCGCAATTTGATCAGAAGTTAGTTCAGTTGTTGTATCAAAGTCTTCAAAAGCTGCTAGACGCTCGGCAAGTGCCGTTAAGCGATTTAACGTTTCTTCATCCGCAAGCTCATCTTCAATTGACATTAAGTGATCGTTAATGCGCTCTAACTCTTCACGCGTTAGTCCAAACTCATCTTCCAACATTTTTAAAGCAGATTCAAAATCATCAGTACTAATCTCGTCCGCATACTCTTCATCATCGGCATAGTCAAACTCATCTTCTAAATAGAAAAAAACTGTTTGGTCTAAATCATCAACAAATACATAATCATTTAAATCTTCACCATTTTCTTCTAATAATGATTGAAGAGATTTTTGATTTAAGTCATAGCCTTCATAGATAGAGCTTAAATTGCTTAAGTCGCTTTTGATGACGTCACCCAAAAATTCTTTTAATTCTTCCACAGTATCAAAGTTTGATAATTCCTCATCGTAAAGTGAAAGTGAAAACTCAATATCATCTTTTGAAACATCAAACCCACGAGTAGTACTGACAGTTGTTAAATACTTCGTCAAGTCTGCTTCAAATGTTTTGGACTGAGCAGCAAATGACACAGCAGGAAAGCAACTAATCATCAGTAGTAAAGCAAGTAAAATTGAAACCCCTTTTTTCATCTCTCATTCTCCTTTTTATGTAGTCTAGAAGATTATAAGTTATGAGTAATATTTTTACAATACTAGATATTAAAGTTTTTATATGGTAAATTATAACTTTTAGATTGAGTGTTAATATATCAAAAAAGACAGCTCACTTCTTATTTAACAGAAAAGAAATGAGCTGTCTTTATTCATAAATGTTACCGCTCTCTATGTTAAGGTAACTAAAAAAGGGAAGACAAAGAGCGTATGTAGTGATATTCGTTACCGTTACGGTTTAAGGCTTTAATAGCGAAAGGGTTGAAAAATGAGAACGAGGCTTTGTAAGCTCAATTTTTATCCCTTTTAGTTTTAAACGCTCAACAAACTGTTTGCGCTTTTGACGTTTTTCTTTTGGGGAATGATCCATTGTTTACCTCAACCTCCATTTAGTTAGGTACATCTTAATATACTCATCATACCAAAAAATTGCATATATACAATAAACATTGCAAGATATTCACAAAGATTTAAAAAATGAAGCATTACTTTCTTTTTAACTAGTATTCTATACCCTATTTTTAAACCCTTTAACATGGCAAAAGAAGCTAATGCGCATTGATATTTCTTTATGTGTATCATATGATGATACACATAAAGCTTATATAGAGGTGATAAGTAGATGAAAATTCGTAAAGCATATATTCGCATAGACGAAAAAGTCATTGAAAATGTATTTGTTCATGAAAATAAAAAGGATGAACAAACGCTAATTGCAATTCCAGATTTGGAATGGTCAACCATTATCCCTTACGAAGAAGAAATTCAAGAGTGTAAAGATCGACTACGGACATCGTTAGCTTCTAAAGTCAGTGAAGAGGTAGCGGAGCAACTAACGAGAAAAATTAATTTTTGGGTACGAGAGATGTAAAAAAGAGAGAGTAACCAAAAGAATAATAATATCTTTCACTTCATTATTTTCCTGGATTTTCCACGATTAGCTCTTGATAAATGGAATGGATTATGTAAAATGAATGTAGGAAACAAAATATACGGCGATGGAGTTCGCCAAAACTGCTGCAGAGCTAATGACTCCTACCCATATACAGGGTAGGAGTCTATTTTTTTGTTCATAATTAAGAAAGAGGTGAAGAAGATGACGTATTTACTAGTAGGTATAGGAGGTATTCTTGGAAGCTTGCTTCGCTACTATCTCGGTGTGTTTACACATTCATGGTGGGCATACAGCTTTCCATTAGGAACGTTAATAACGAACTTGATGGGCTGCTTTATTTTAGGTTGGTTTACATATCGAATGATTAAAATGAATGTGTTTCCTTCTGCTGTTTTAGCTGGCATCGGTACAGGGTTCGTAGGTTCTTTCACGACGTTTTCTACCTTTAGTGTCGAAACCGTTACTTTAATCAAAAACGATACCAGTCTGTTAGCTTTTCTTTATGTAGCACTTAGTTTATTTGGTGGTTTACTGATGTCTTGGTCTGGTTACCGAGTAGGGGATCGTTCAGCCAATAAGCTGAAAAAGAAAGGAGAACAGCTATTATGACAGCTTTACTCATTGCACTGGGTGGGTTTTTAGGTGCCATAGCCAGGTATGTGCTAAGTACGTGGATGAATCAAAAATCAACTACAGGGTTTCCAATTGGCACTTTATGCGTCAATTTAGTAGGCTCATTTCTACTAGGAATCCTGGTTGGGAATGGAATGACATCTGGGGTGTATTCTTTTTTAGGAGTGGGTTTTATGGGGGCATTTACGACATTTTCGACGTTTAAGCTGGAAAATATCCACCTTCATGAAAAGAAAATGCATACGGTTCTATTTCCTTATTTGGCGTTTAGTTATATTGGAGGTATTGTGTTAGCTTTTATAGGAATGTTAGCCGGTGCTCTCTAAAAAATCTTGATTGTAACAAAGGGCTATTTAAAGAAAAGCCAATTTATTTTTTCTGCACGCTTTTTTCCATTTGAAACTATATTATGAAGAAACTTTTTTGTTGACGTACGTTCTAGATGACAGCTATGATGATACTAATATGGGTATGAAGTTACGTCAGGGAGGATACAATGATACTACTTTATATTGGTGTAATCTTATTTTGTTGTGCCATTATGTTTAGTTTATATAATCGCCATGTGCCCGTTCATGGAATTAAGAAGCTTTCTACGCTTGACTGTGAGACTACGGAAATTGCAGTCGTAGATGTTCGACATTTTCATGAAATGAAACATAAACCTTGTCAAAAAGCTATACACATTCCGCTGCCGTACTTGGAAAGACAACATGTTGAAATTCCGTCAAAACAAGTAGTAGTTATTGCACCGGATACAATTGCAAGAAACTTAAGCATTCGTAAGCTGCAAAAGTATGGCTATCAAGTAAAGGGATATTGCTGTGCATGTGAAGGATAAGTCATTAGTAACGCACAAAATATAGGAGGGATACTGCGTGAATTATACTGATCAGACAAAAAATCGGTTAAAGCGAGTAGAAGGTCAAGTGCGAGGCGTACTGCGTATGATGGAAGAAGATAAAGACTGTAAAGACGTTGTAACGCAATTATCAGCTGTTCGAAGCGCAGTCGACCGAACCATTGCTCAGATTGTTGCGCTAAACTTAGAACAATGTATTGTTGAAAGACAACAAGCTGGAGAAGAGACTGCAAAAGTCGTAGAAGAAGCAATTGCCTTATTAGTAAAGAGTCGATGAGTAGAAAAGTTATCTGACGAAAGTCTGATAGCTTTTTTTTTGATTTTCATGCATAATTCGTACATATTATTTTTTAACGTCACTCACTAAATGGAAAGGAGCGTGAATACCAATTCGAAAGTTTAAGCGACTCTTAGTTCTAATCATTCTTATAGGTGCTATTGTGGGAGGTATTGAATTTCTTCGATATCCAATTCACAGCAACGCTAAGGATGTTGAAGAGCATATAAGAAAATGGAAAGGGATGGGGGACATTAACGGTTCCAAAAAGCTTGACATTCGAGAAATCCAAAAAATTAGCAGTTCGGACACATATGTTGCGTTATTCACTATTCCTGGTAGTGGAGAAGGAATGGCGATTTTAAAAGAAGGATGGAGCAAAAGGTTACGGATTGAAGTAATGACAAAGATGAACAATCTTGTTGAGTATGATGATATACATACTAATAAAGGGACGTATGCGCTGTTTTTAGGAAAGAACCCAAGTAAACAAATACATCGAGTGAAGGCCTCACTTGTAAATGACAATTATACGTTTGATATTAAAGTTCCCAAAGGAGAATATTTTATTTCATATCAACCTGTGCCAAAATATGTTGAAAAGCCATTTCCAGCGGATCTTATTTTATTGAATAATTCAGGAGATGACATCACTGTTAAGGAATATATGGATCAAGAGCTGCGTGAATAACACGCAGCTTCTTTTAGTATGTAGACAACATACATGTCAATTTTTGAACTTTTTGTGAAGTATATAACAAAAGCATTTAATGTGTAATATACTGTAAATGGGCGGTAATCGAACCTACCAAACTTGAATATTGATTGACACAATTCTGTATAGATTTTGTCACAAAATATTCAATAATAGATGAAACCCCTTTTGTATCAAGGGTGATTGCGGTTACATTACATGAATTACCTTTAAAAAGGTAAGTTTCGGTAAGAAAATGCAACATTCATCCTTTTATTTACATTTATTCCTTGTCGAATATATGCTAAAATATCGCAAGGATTGAAGTGTTCTTTGACCTCATGTTTTTACACTATCTTAGAATATTTTCAAAATAAGAAAATCGACAAAAAGTGACGAAAAAATTGTCACTTTGTATTACAATAGTAATGGTTGATGTATAACATGAGTTTAAAGAGATTTTGTATTAAAGCTTTCTATAGTTAACTAGATAGAAAGTTTTAGAGATGATCTAATTTAGAGGCTTCGCATCATGAGTTGTTAGAAAGGAGAGTTTTTAGTGAAACCAAAAAAAGGATTTTGGAAGCTAGCAGGTTTATTCTCTGCACTTTCAGTATTTTTCTTGAGCGGCTGTTCAGAATTAGCCGTTTTGAATCCTCAAGGTCCTGTCGCTAAAGAACAAGCTGACCTTATTGTTTGGTCGCTTTGGATGATGGCGATTGTGGTCGTAGTAGTATTTGCAATCTTTGCTTACGTACTTATTAAATTTCGTGAAAGACCTGACAACATGGACTATGAGCCACCAGAACAAGAGGGTAACTTAAAGATGGAGATTATCTGGACTGCGTTCCCGATTATTATCTTAATTCTTTTAGCAATCCCAACTGTAAAATCAATTTATGCTCTTGAAGAACCACCGAAAAATGAGCAAACAAAAATTGAAGAACCGTTAACAATTCATGTTACTTCAGCAAACTGGAAATGGATTTTCAGTTATCCGGAAGAAAACATTGAAACAGTTAACTATGTAAACATTCCAGAAGATCGTCCAGTTCGCTTTGAATTGACGTCTCAAGGTTCAATGAACTCGTTCTGGGTACCGGAGCTTGGTGGACAAAAGTATTCAATGAACAACATGGCGATGGATTTATATCTTCAAGCTGATAACCCAGGTTCTTATATCGGACGAAGTGCTAACTTCTCAGGTGAGCACTTTACAGATATGGAATTTGAAGTGTTAGCCCAAACTCACGAAGACTATGAAGAGTGGGTTGACGAAGTGAAGGCAACAGCTAAGCCATTAACTGAAGAGAAGTATGATGAAATTATTGAACCAGGTGTAGTAGGTCGCATGACGTTCAACGGTACGCACTTAGAGTGGGTTAACCACGCAAAAGACGCATACATCCCTGGTAAAGTAGACGAGCGCGGCATGAACATGGGACATGGCAATCACAACCATGGCAGCGACGATAGCAAAAAAGAAAGCGACGAAAGCCATGACGAGCATGAAGGTCATGATGAACATGAAGGTCATTAATACGGGCCTAAATAAACGTACGATTGGGGGAAGACATAATGAAGCTAGATGAATTCTTTGTCACTGGCGATCCCGTCATTTATGCAGCTGACGCAGCGATTGTCTTGACAACCATCGGTATCATTTTTGTCTTAACATATTTCAAAAAATGGAAATGGTTATGGACAGAATGGTTAACAACAGTAGACCATAAAAAACTTGGTGTAATGTATATTCTTGCAGCCGTCTTAATGCTTTTCCGCGGCGGTGTAGATGGACTTATGATGCGTATGCAGTTAGCGTTCCCGGATATGAATATCCTGAACCCGCATCACTATAACGGCGTATTTACAGCTCATGGTGTTATCATGATTCTATTCATGGCAATGCCATTCTTGATTGGTTTAATGAACGTTGTCGTTCCGCTTCAAATTGGAGCGCGTGACGTAGCATATCCGTTCTTGAACGCAGTAAGTTTCTGGACATTCTTTATGGGAGCTATGTTGTTTAACATCTCTTTCGTTATTGGAGGAGCTCCTGATGCTGGTTGGACATCATATTTCCCTCTGGCCGGAAAAGAATTTAGTGAAAGTATAGCGAACAACTACTATGCAATTGCTATTCAGATTGCCGGTGTTGGTACCCTAATGACAGGTATTAACTTCTTAGTTACGATTTTAAAAATGCGTGCACCAGGCATGACGTTAATGAAAATGCCAATGTTTACTTGGTCCATTTTAGTTACGTCAGTTATTATCATCTTTGCGTTCCCTGTATTAACAGTAGCGCTTGCGTTAATGACGCTTGACCGCGTATTCGACACAGCATTCTTTACGGTTGCCAACGGTGGTCTCCCGATGATGTGGGCAAACCTATTCTGGATTTGGGGACATCCTGAAGTATATATCGTAATTTTACCGGCGTTCGGTATTTTCTCTGAAATCATTAGTACACACTCTCGCAAAAACCTATTTGGTTATAAAGCGATGATTATCTCAATGGTTGGTATCGCGTTCTTAAGTTACATTGTATGGGTTCACCATTTCTTTACAATGGGTAACGCGCCTGCAGTTAACTCGTTCTTCTCGATTACAACGATGTTAATCGCTGTTCCAACCGGAGTTAAAATATTTAACTGGCTCTTTACCATGTATAAAGGCCGTATTAAATTTACAACATCAATGCTATGGTCACTTGCGTTTATCCCAAACTTCGTTATTGGTGGGGTAACTGGGGTAATGCTTGCAATGGCTTCAGCTGACTATCAGTACCATAACAGTTACTTCCTAGTAGCTCACTTCCACTATGTATTAATCTCAGGAACAGTATTTGCATGTTTCGCTGGATTATACTACTGGTATCCAAAGATTTTCGGTCACACGCTGAACGAAAAGCTAGGAAAAATCTCTTTCTGGATCTTCGTTGTTGGATTTAACGTATGTTTCTTCCCACAATATTTCCTAGGTCTAGATGGTATGACTCGTCGTATGCAAACTTATTCAGAAACATTAGGTTGGGGAACATTAAACTTAATTTCAACAATCGGTGCTTTCTTAATGGGTGCAGGTTTCATCGTATTGGTTGTAAATTTACTTTGGAGCGCTTGGAAAAACAAACGCGACACTGCAAACGACCCATGGGATGGACGTACACTTGAATGGTGGACTAAATCACCAGTTCAACACTATAACTTTGCGGTAGTTCCACATGTGAAAGAAATGGATGAGTTCTGGCACATGAAAAAACGTGGAGAAACAAAAATTAAAGAAGAAGACATTAAACCAATTCATTTACCAAGCAACTCAGGTATCCCATTCATCTCAGGTGTATTCTGGTTCATCGGTGGATTTGGACTTGTCTTTGAATGGATGCCAATGGCGATCTTCGGATTAATCGGAATTTTAGCTTGTCTAGTTGCACGATCATTTGACTATGATGAAGGCTTCTATGTTCCGGTAGATGAGATTAAACAAACAGAAGGTATTACAGGGGGTGACAAATAATGGGTGGACATTTAGATAAGTCATTACCACTCGAGTATCAAGATCACCAGGGCCGAATGAATATTCTCGGCTTCTGGATTTTCTTGGGTGCGGAAATTGCACTGTTCTCTACGCTGTTTGTCACGTATTTAACGTATCATACTCGTACAGCTGGAGGCCCTGGACCACAAGATTTATATATTGTTGAAACGTTTATGATTCAAACAGTTTTACTATTAGTAAGTAGTTTCACAATGGGAATCGTTGTATGGCACATGCGTAATAATAACTTAAAAGGGTTAATTACTTGGCTAGTTATTACGCTTTTACTAGGTGCAGGATTCTTGTACTATGAAATTGAAGAGTTCATTCTTTATGCAGCTCACGAAGGTGCAACAATGCAAACTAGTGCATTCTTGTCTTCATTCTTTGCGCTGTTGGGAACACATGGACTTCACGTAACGATGGGTATTGGTTGGGCAATTTTACTTATTATCCAGTTAGTAAAGCGCGGCTTAACGCCTGTTACAGCAAGAAAAGTATTTATTATCGGTTTATACTGGCATTTCCTTGACGTAGTATGGATTTTCATCTTTACGTATGTATACTTGAACGGATTGGTGGGATAAGACATGGAAAACAAACAAGGCCAAAAAGCAGGATTTCCGCTTAGTCATGTAATGGGGCTTATCCTTTCTTTAGCACTAACGTTTGCAGCGCTTGGATTAGTTATGTTAGCTGACTTATCAAGAGGCGTAACGATGACACTAATCTCAATTCTTGCGTTCTTACAAGCAGCTATGCAGCTTGTGATGTTCATGCACATGACTGAAAGTGAAAACGGCAAGGTACAAGTTGCAAATATGCTTTATAGCTTCTTTATTGCACTATGTATCGTTGTTGGTACGCTTTGGATCTTAGCAGATCACTTTAACCATTAATACAAAAAGCCACTTACTTCTGCGTAAGTGGCTTTTTTACTATTCATTAGTAGCCTTATATCGAAGTGTTTGATAGTGACCTGTGGCCACTCGGTCGACCACTTCACCCTCCTCATTTGTATATACCTCGTATTCCTCATAAACTTCAACATCAAAACCATTGATTCTTTCAGTTGTTATAAGAACATTTTTAAGGCTCATTTCAACGTCTTCATCGTTACTTGAAGCTTCTACTTCACCGCTGTCTAAAGAAAGAGGTGAGACGGCTTCAAAGTATTCTTGAGACTCGTTGTCCATGTAGCTAATCACAACCATGATTCCAATAAAAAAGATTCCTAAAAACAATATACGAGCTGATGTCATCTTAAAAGACCCCCGTAAATTGACATACTAAAACAACTAAGCCAAGAATCCATACGTAAACAGCAAATGTTTTTAGAGAATGATGCTTTAAATAGTGAATCATCCATTTTACGGCCATATAGCCAAAAAGCGCAGCCGAACATGTTGCTACAAATAAAGAGAAAAACGAGATGTATTCTACACCACCACCGACAACATCTTTAAGCTGTAAAAGAACGGCTCCACATATGGCTGGCGTTGACAGTAAAAAAGAAAAGTAAGCAGCTGTTTCTCGGTCTAGCTTACGCATTAAAGCAGCTGCCATTGTTAGACCAGAACGTGAAACGGCAGGAAAGATGGCGGCTGCTTGAAAGGTACCGATAAACAGTGCGTCCTTGTAGGAAATATCGTGCATCTTTTTTGCTCCTTTTTTTACTGAGTCAGCAAACCATAAGAAAAGACCTGTTACAAGAAATTCCCATCCAATTGTAGAACCTGTAATTGAGATTTCCTCAAAATAATCTTTAAATAATAAGCCAACCACAACAGCTGGAATCGTACCAATGATTAGCAAGAAGGTAAGCTTGCTAAACGGGTGACGAATCATGTGCCACAGCTCGTCTTTATAAAAGACAAAAATAGCAAGCAAGGTTCCAATATGTAGCATCGTATCTAGGTACAAACCTGCGCTATCTAATCCAAATAAGTGTCGACCTAAATACAAGTGTCCTGTGCTACTAATGGGTAAAAACTCTGTTAACCCTTGAATGATTCCTAAAATTAATGCTTCAATCCATGACATATTTTCACCTCTTAAAGCGTGTCCTTGTATTATTGTATCGACCAAAAGGCATGAACATGACAAAAATTAATGAGAATGGTTAGATAAAGCAAAAAAATTAGAGTCCACTATTAGTATTTCTAACTGCATGCAACAACTAATGGCTGTATTGAAATAGAGATTAAAGCATAGTTAGTAATTGATTAAACTAAAAGGTGAATCTTTGCTTAGAAGGTTGAAATCAACATGGATAAACTTAAGTGATTACACAAACGATAAGTTTGAAACCAACATAACGTTTGTGCAAGAAAAATGGATATTTAGCTTGCGGTATACAAATTTGTATTCATCAAACGGAGGTGGGAACTCATGATAAAAAAAGTGTGCATAGCACTTATTTTATGCTTCATTGGAATTCATTCACATGTAGCAATGGGAGAACAACCTAAAGTGGAAGTGTTTCAACTTGATACAGGTAAGGTCATTCGGGTAGCTGATAAAACTGAAGTTGTTCAAAAAGAGGTTGAAAAAAGCATCGCTTCCATTACTGGGATTTATAAAAAAGTAAATCCTTTACCTAAAACCGGTTATTTGGTGAAGATACCATTAGACCCCGCTGTACAAGTGCAGCAAAAAGGGTTAGATGTGTTAGCTAGTGAAGCTGTTGTTGTATTCAGCCCAAATGAACAACCTGTACTCATGCTATACGATAATGAAAACAAAATTTATTTTTTTGAATTTACCTATGACATCTCTACGTTACGAAAAGAATTAGAATTGTAAAAGAAAGCTCCGCATAGAGATGTCGGAGCTTTCTTCATTAGTAACATACACATCATATATATAGATATCTTCAGGTTTTTTCTTTAGTTTAAAGCCTCCTTTTACACCTGAGACGGAAGTGATGAGATCCGCATGAACTAGCTTTATTAACAGTTTTTTGGAAAAAAATAAGAGAAGCGCCTAGCTGCTTACTCATTGCATCTGCTGGCAATACAGCTTTGGAAGGTAAAAAGTGAAGAAGTACCATGGCGTATACAGATTGTTCAACGCCTGTTTTCATATGCAAAGTATATCAAATCTTTCTAAAGTGGATAATAATTATCCACTTTAATCGTTTTATTTGAGAATACCAAATAAATTTTTCGGATTATTTGACAGTTAATTCAAACAACTGTAATATATTTAGAAAAATCAAATATTTTACGATGGGGTGGGAATGCGATGATTGAATTAAGACCGTTCACAAAAAAAGATATAAAAGAACTCATTGAATGGATTCCCTCAGAAGCCTTTATGATTCAGTGGAGTGGCTCCACGTTTGCATATCCACTTACGCCTCGCCAGCTCAAAGAATATATCCGCTATGCCAATTATGAAGGAGCTCATACGTATGCTTTCTCCGTTTTTCATCAACAAACCGGCCAGCTAGTTGGTCATATTTCTCTTGCTCATATTGATTATCACCATAAGACGGGCAGAATTGGTCGAGTATTGCTCAAAGAAGAGGAAAGAGGAAAAGGATACTGTGGTGATATGTTTGACCATGTTTTATCATTCGGTTTTGATGTGTTAGGACTTCATCGTATTTCCCTGGGCGTATTTGACTTCAATGAAGCTGCTATTAAGTCATACGAGCGTATTGGGTTTTTACGTGAAGGGATGATGCGAGATGTAAAGCACGTGAACGGACAGTATTGGAGCTTAATTGAAATGAGCATGATTGATTATGAGTGGAAACAAAGAGAAGAAAGTTCTGCGGAAGCAATAAAACATATTCAGTAAAATGAAACCGGATTGAAAAACTCAATCCGGTTTTTTGCGTCAAACCCTTTTGTCATTTTATTTTCGCGCTTCTAATTATACTTAGCAGGTATAAATCTTTGAAAAAAAAGGCATATAGGAAGTAAATAAGCTAATAAAAGCAGCGGAGGGACAGAAGGGAGAGACATAAGTTATGAAGTTCAAGTACACGTTACTTTCCGTACTCATATTTCTTGGTTGCGTCTTAACTGGGGTCTTATATGTTTTTAGTGAAAAAAAAGTTGAGGCAAAGGAATTTAACATGCTCGTAATGGGTGTAGATGAACGAGAAGAAGATACGGGACGTTCAGACGTACTAATGGTTGTTCATTTTAATTCAGAAAATGGACATTTGAAAATGATGCCTATCCCTCGAGATACGCGTGTGAAAATTAAAGGACAAGCAGAAATGGAAAAGATTAATCATGCCTATAAGTACGGTGGAATTAAACTAACAGTCGACACTGTCGAACAATTCTTAAATATGCCAATTGATTACTATGTCAAAGTAAACATGGAAGGATTTAAAGCGGTCGTGGATGAGATAGGTGGTGTAACGGTTGATAATCCGTTTCCATTCACATTTGCATCTTATTTATTTCCGCAGGGTGAAACAAACTTAAACGGTGAAAAAGCTTTAGCTTATGTAAGGATGAGACATGAGGATCCTAAAGGAGACATTGGTCGTAATGAAAGACAAAAACAAGTAGTAGAAGCGCTCTTAGACAAAGGAATGAGTATGTCAACGGTAGCTAATCTTCCCAATCTCTTAAATATTACAAAGCAATACGTTGATACAAACGTAACGATTAAAGACGCGTTAGCTGTATATAACGTAATGGAAAAAGGCAAACCAACGTTTGAAACAGTGCATGTAGAAGGAGAAACGCAAATAGTAGACGGAACATGGTACTATATTGTAAAAGACCAGGAGAAGGAGCATATAAAAGCCATGCTACATGGAGATAATCCATCCGAAGAACACTGAAAAAGCGCGCAGCCTGCGCGCTTTTTGTTTAATTCATTTCTTGTTCGCCAATTTCTTCTTGACGTTGCAAACAAGAAATCTGCTTTTTTTCTGGGTGAATATTAAAGGTATATCCCCACGTTTGAATCTTTTCAAGGATAATTTCCTCTTTTTTAAAGCCAAAAATGAGTACGATATCTTGATTTTCATCTAATAGTAAATATTTTTCATCTTTTCTCCACATTGTTAGGTTAGCTGCATAAAAGAAATTCCAACCATTATTCATACGATGACCTGTTGCTTGATTTTTATAGTTTAAAATCATAATAATTTCCTCCAATAGACAAACTTTCTAGTAAAATAGTTCATTTCTCATTATAAACAGTTCTTTCTTATAAATCTATAAGACGAATGAAGCATAAAATGATAAAATGTTTACGTTAGATTTTCTAGCAATATACCGTCTTTTTATTAGAAAGGAGATTTGTAATGAGCATATGGTATTTTATCATCGGAGCACTAATTGCCGTTATCGGAATGATGTTTATTTATCAGTCAACCATTTATACAATTGAAGGTAAGCTACAGGAAGACAAAACAGATAATGAGATTTATCAAGATCTTGTTCGTATTCAGACTATGTTTTTTATTAAACACGCGGTAGTAGAAATTGTTCCGTTAATTTTAATCGTATTAGCATTTATGAACCCAGAACCTGCTTCAAGCATGAGTCCATTAATTATTGTGGCTGTCGTTTGGATTGGAGCGATGCTTCGCATTTATCAAACTCACCAACAGGTGGCAAACAGGATAGAAAAACAGCAGTTCCGAGGGTTTCTAACAAAATTTATGATGATAGAGATTGGGTTGATCAGTGCCTTTCCAATTATAGCAATTGTCGGTGCACTTACGCTTAGTGTAGGGTAATACATAAAAGCGTCTATATTAGTAACCTCTCTTGATGAATTACAAACAGTATGATTCAATCTTCACGTTTAAGTATAATAACAATGGGTAAATAAGAAGTATATTACTATATTTAGATTACAAATAAGGTAGGGAAACATATGATTACAAAGGGCGAAGTTATTCCATTGTTAACTGATGCAAGTCCATCATTTCAATATGATGAAGAGGTGAATACAACAACAATAGAAGGTTTGCAGCAAGAGCTCAAGCGCTTTGCTTCTCACTTAATTTCATTAGAATTTAATAATCAATTAGCCCATGAATCTGAGATATTTGAAACCATTGAACGATTATATACAGAAGGTGAAGCTGAAGTAAAAGAAAGCATAACGATAGGCTTGTTTGAGACTATGTATGAAATGCTTTCTGAACAACACATAACATCTGAAGAAATAGGAAGGCTTTTAAAACCACATTCCTTTAAATGGTGGAAAACCATTGAACAGTTTAACAAGCTTTCCTAATAATAAATAAATCACGCCAGTTTCTTGGCGTGATTTATTTATTGCTCATGTTTTAATTGCTTGTCTAAATAGAACGTTCCAAAAGGAATAAAAGATAAAATAAACGCATAGATGCCCCATAAAATTGTTTTTCTATGCTCAAATTTTACGTGCACAGCAGCAAGTATGTATAATACGAACAGAGCACCATGGGCAGCTCCAACGACGGATACAACCTCAGGAATACCAGCTAAATATTTTAAAGGCATAGCAATGAATAGTAAAAGTAGATATGAAATGCCTTCTACAATACTTAACAAACGTAAGCGGCCAATCGATGATCTTAACATCTTGGTTCATCCTCCAAATGTATGATTTTTTTAACTGTCGTGAAAAATGTACCATGTAGATGCAACCGTTACAAGCATCAATGGTCGCTGTCACAAAAGATTCAAAAGATAATTAAAAAAGAGCACACTATGAGTTGACAAGGTATAACGTTATCTTTTATGAGTATATATAGTAAATGATGAAACTGTACATTTATTTACGTTCAGTCTCGATACGTTAATCCTGTTTTACACGTGTAATAAGAGGCAGGAAAGGGTTTGGAAATATGACAAAAGGAATAGAACAAAAGGAAAATATCCTTGATGCAGCGTTTGTTGTATTTGGAGCAAATGGTTATCATGATGCTAAAATGATTGATATTGCTAAAAAAGCGGGTGTGTCGAAAGGAACACTTTACCTTTACTTTCCTTCAAAAGAAAGCTTATATATTGCGGTTAATGATCGCTCTTTTCTTTACTTTATTGCTAACGCAAAGCGAGAAACCAATCGCTGTGAAACATTTAGGCAAAAGCTTTATTCAATTGCAAGACATCACCTGTACTTTTTTTATAACACAAGAAAGTACCCAGATTCGTTTTGGCAAGCTCCCCATCAAATGCCTGGAATGATGGAGCGTTTGCATCGTTTTTTTGATGATTATCATTCCCTAGTATCAGACTTGATGAAAGAAGAGGGACTTGAAGATACAGCTTTACATTCAAAAGCGTTTTGTAGCATGCTAAATGGGTATAGAATGGATATTGTATCTAACAAAAATGTGTCAGAAAAAGAAATTGAACGTTATGCAACGTTTACAGTTGACCTTTTCCTAGAAGGTTGCTACTGATTTCTTTTTTTTAAAACTGACCCGCTGGTACTCACTACATTACACATGTAAAATACGACTAATAAAATATACGGGGGCTATTTATGAATTTCTTGACAAAGTTTAGCTTAAAGAATGCAGTAGCAGTATTCATTTTATCGTTTCTGCTTATCGTAGCTGGATTATTCTCATTTTCAAGGTTGAAAATTGACTTATTACCTAATATTGAATTTCCACAGCTATCGATTGAAGCTGTATATCCTGGGGCTTCTCCTAGTGATGTAAACGAACAAGTAACATCGAAGTTAGAAGAGCAGTTAAAAGGTCTTGAAGGCGTTAAAAGCGTTCAAAGTGTTTCTTACGAGAACGTGGGGATTATTAATTTAGAATTTCCGTTCAATACGGATTTAGATGAAGTTGAACAACAAATTGACACTATAACAAAAGATTTAGATTTACCAGAATCATCGACGGTTGATGTGAACCGCTTTTCATTTGGTACTTTCCCGATTATGAACATTTCTTTATTTGCTGAAGGTGATGCAGAAGTTGAAAAGCTTTTAGACAGCGAAATTATCCCAGAATTAAATAAAATTGAAGGGATTAACTCTGTATCTGTTGGTGGCGTAAAGGATGATCTTTTACAAATTACGTTGGATAAAGAAAAAGCAGTGGCAGCTGGTCTGACGCTTGAACAAATCAAAGAGCAAATTAACCAAAAGTCCGTATCGTTTCCAGCAGGAACTGTAAACGGTGAAGAACTCCAAATTCCTGTTCGAGTTGAAGAGAAACTAGATACAATTGATGCATTAAAAGAAGTTGAGCTAAAATCTACAGTTAATCCCGAAGCTCCACCAGTTTTACTTGGTGATATTGCAACGATTGAAGAAGTGAGTGAGCAAGGAGAATACACGCGCTATAATCAACAAGAGGCGCTAACAATGGCTATTACAAAGAAACAGGATGCAAATACGGTTCAAGTTGCCAATGATGCATTAGAAGTGTTGAAAAAATATGATGATGATATTAACTATGCTATTGGATTTGATTCAGCAGAAGGAATTGAAAAGTCAGTTGAAACGTTAGTAAAAGAAGGATTACTTGGGGCGTTGTTCGCTTCAATTGCAGTGCTAATCTTCTTGCGCAACTTCCGTGCTACCATTATTTCAATTATCTCGATTCCACTTTCACTTCTTGTCTCAGCTATTTTCTTAAATGGACTGGATATTTCATTAAATATCATGACACTAGGTGGAATGGCAGTAGCAGTTGGGCGCGTTGTGGATGATAGTATCGTAGTTATTGAAAATATCTTTAGACGTGTTCGAAAATCAGAAGAAGGCATTTCTGATGAATTAGTTGAATCTTCAACAAAAGAGATATTAAAAGCCATTACATCATCGACTATTACAACTGTTGTTGTATTTTTACCAATCGGTTTTGTCGGTGGAATTACTGGTGAGTTCTTCTTACCATTTGCTCTAACAGTAGTATTTTCATTATTAGCATCTCTTCTTGTTGCGGTTACAATCGTCCCGATTTTAGCAAAATTTGCGTTTAAGAAGGTACCAGCAGAAGAGAAAGAGGGTAACATTCAGCGTGGATATGCAAAAGCGATTGCATGGTCACTAAACCATAAGATTAAAATTTTAATTCTATCTTTCTTACTATTATTTGGTTCATTTGCTCTTGTTCCATCGCTTGGCTTCACATTCATTCCAAACGAAGAACAAAGGCTTTTACAGGCAAATGTTCTGCTACCTTCGTCTACTTCTTTAGAACGTACAAATGAAGTGTCGTTAAAAGTGGAGGAGCTATTTGCAAACGAAGATGAAGTAAAAGAGGTAACAACAGAAGTCGGTTCACGCGACTTTGCAACTGGCGTAAAGCGACCAAATCAGATCGGTTATTTCTTAAATCTGAAAGATGGCGTACATGTAGATGCGTATATTGATGAACTTCAAAGTAAGATGGAAGACATTGTAGGAGAAGAGTCTCCAAAAGCAACACTAAGCGTATCTGAAGCTTCAACAGGTGGACCACCAACTAATAACAACGTAACGGTAGATTTATTCTCATCTGACTTAGATGACTTACAAACGGCGGCAAAAGAAGTAGAAAATTATTTAAATACGTATGATAACTTAAAGTACGTAAAAAATAATTTCTCTGATAAACAAAAGCAGCTTGTGGTTGAAGTCAATCAAGATAAAGCATCTGAGTATGGTGTATCTGGATTCCAGCTTGTGGGAACCATTACCGATCAAACAAAACCTGTATCAGTAGGTGACCTAACGTTAGATGGAACAAATCGTGCAGTTCAGCTTTCTTATGATGAAGATATTAGTTCAACAAAAGCAATTGAAGATCTGCAAATCTTTACACAAAGAGGACCAGTAGCAGTAAAAGATATTGCTAATGTAAGCGAAATTGATACATTTACATCCATTCAAAAATTAGATGGAAAAGTGTTTGCTCGCGTTGAAGCGGATATTAAAGACGAAAATATTCAAAAAGTGACGCAAGACGTAGTAGAGGGTGTAGAGAAGCTTAATTTACCAAAAGGGGTAAGTCTTGAAGGTGGAGGCGGTAGTGATGAAACCGTAGAAATCTTCCAATCTTTAGGATTGGCTATTTTAACAGCCATTGGTCTTGTTTACTTGACGATGCTCATTACGTTTGGTAAAGCTCGTATACCATTTATTATTTTATCGTCGTTAATCTTTGTTCCAATTGGTTCACTAATTGGCTTAGTGATCGCAAAAGAGCCTCTATCTGTTAGCGTAATGATTGGTTTCCTAATGTTAATTGGAATTGTAACGACAAACGCTATTGTATTAGTAGACCGAATTACCCAAAATAGAGAACAAAAAGGTATGACAATTCGCGAATCGCTTATTGAAGCTGGTAAAACGCGCTTACGTCCAATCCTAATGACAGCCTTTGCAACAATTGCAGCGCTGATCCCGCTTGCTTTGACAACATCAAGTGGAACATTGATCTCTAAAGGTCTAGCAATAACGGTTATTGGTGGTCTAACATCTTCTACTTTATTAACCTTAATTATCATTCCAGTTGTATATGAATTATTCTTTGCTAAGCAGGTTCGTAAAGAAAGAGAACTGGGAAAAGGTGCGAAATAAGAACTATTTTCTATAAGAGGAAAATACGACCATTAATTATATGCTATAATAAAGGTACGTTTTATTTAACCCCTTATATTATATAGATGAAGCCAGGACCCTTTAAGCCGAGGGGATCTCTGGCTTCGTTTTTTTATTGCTTTTTGTTAGAGATGGTTTACACTTAAAAAGTATCCATGAAGAAATACAGTATTGATATGCGAGGTGAAGGGGAATGGGCACTGATGACCCCAATTTGTACAGAGCTATAAATAGAGGCAACATAAGGTGTTCCATGTCTCTTTTCACACGTAACGAAAAGTTACTTTTGATGCCTCACTTTTAAAATGAGGTGAATGAATATGATTAAAGCATATCTTTATTATTGAAGCTCACGCTTTGAATCTTGCTCTTTTTCAGCGCTGTTATTTTTTTACTTCAAACTCTTTAGGAGAGCTAGTAAATAGCAAGATGGGAAATACTACTGCTAAAAAGGTGCTTATAGCTCTAAAATCTTATAGTAGAGTCATTCAATATGTTTTTCAACAACAAGAGAGAATAGAAAAGGGAGGAGTCTAACAAAAAAAGAGCGGCTATAGGCCGCTCTTTTACCAGATTGACGAGAAACCTGTAAGGTTCTCGTCAATCTGAGGCTCTTTTCATTTTTTATAGTGAAACAAGTAAACATTTCACAAACAAATCGTCGTTTTCCATAAAAATCGCCCATTACCTGACCTGTTTTGGTCAGGTAATGGGCGATTTTTTTCATGTTTTGACAAGCTGCCGTCAGATACGCCTGCATCTGGACAGACTTCAGCCCTCGATACCGGGCATATCGATACCCATTTAGCTCTTTTGC
>NZ_KQ758641.1:0-66362 GCF_001457055.1 Priestia veravalensis
CGCTCGACTTGCATGTATTAGGCACGCCGCCAGCGTTCATCCTGAGCCAGGATCAAACTCTCCGAAGAAATGTTTGACTTGCTCATAAAAGTTTTAAAAAATTAACGTTGACGTTTGTCGCTCTGTTCAGTTTTCAAAGTTCAACCGCCGCTCTTAGGCGACTTTCTTATCTTACCAAGTAGTTAACTTTTTGTCAACAACTTTTTTAAGATTATTTTTCAAGTTTTTCATAAACTTGGTATCGCTCATCAGCGACGTATATAAATTTAACATGTATTTTCATGAACGTCAACATCTTTTTTAAAAAAAGATAAAAAAACATTTGTTTTTTTATCTTTCCTTTATTAACCCTTATTAATAGCGTAGTGACGATGATATAAACTCTTTCCTTTTGTCTCCACTTTATGAACAACTACAATCTCTTTTTGGATGAGGAATTCTAGCAAAATTCCTAAATCGATTGCATATGGGTTAACTTGCTGATGTGAAATGAGTTCATTAAACGTCCACTCTTCTTTTTCGCTCATAATTGTTAATAGATGTGTAGAACCTATATCAACTTTTTTATTTACATAAAGCTCACTAGCTAAGAATAATAGCTCAAGCTTCTTGTTTATCTCTTCTTGGCTGCCAACAAGCTCTTCATATAAACGATAAATAGATGGCTCAATTTTTTTCACTTGATTCCAAACAGTAACCTCTGGGTAAAACCCATTTTCTAGTACTGATAGACGCGCTAAATGGTGTAAAGCATGAACCACATGATTGAATGCATCTAGATGATGATTTGACGTATAAAAGTCTTTTCCTTCTTTAAAACGGCGAATAAGCTTGGCAAATTCAATACCTATCCTCTTCACTCGATCTTCGCGCGGAAAATCCAGTAGTCTTTTTTTCAAATTTGCTACGTATTCATTACGATCAAACAGTACTTTTCCATTTAACACCCAATCAACAGTACGTCGGTTGGTACCTATCATAATCCATTCGCTGATCTGCTGTTCTGAAGCTATATAAAGAGCTGCTCTTTGTTCTTTATACTCATACTGCTTCACAAACACAGGTACCTCATTGTTACTTGTGATAATAAATAGTATGGCATCTAAGTCATCTGTAACTGGTGAATCTGTTTTCCTTTTTTCTATTAATAAAATACCTAACGTTTCTTTTTTACTTGCTCGCTCTTGGTATAGCGGTCGTAAAATATCTTCCATTCTGCAAGCTCCTCACTATCATAATTAAAGATATTGGTCTAATCTTCTTTTATATTGAAACACATTTAGTGTGAATGTTCGTGATGGACTTCCTCACAGCTTATTATAACAAATTCTCTCTTGTATTCACTCCCTAAACAGTTCTATCAGTTAATTCAACCTAAAAGACTTATTTTTCTTACAATTATGCTATATTTATAAAGTGGGAGGGAGATTTTTCATGGGAATTAAATACTCAAGTAAAATCAATAAGATCAGGACATTTGCATTAAGCTTAATTTTTATTGGCTTCATCGTGATGTATGGAGGAATCTTTTTTAAATCTTCCATGTGGCTTATGACCATTTTTATGCTATTAGGTTTACTATGTATCATTGCTAGTACCGTTGTTTACTTTTGGATTGGCATGCTTTCTACTAAAGCTGTACAGGTCACATGCCCAACCTGTAATAAACATACGAAAATGCTTGGACGAGTAGACTTATGTATGTACTGCAATGAGCCTTTGACTCTAGATCCAGCCCTTGATGGAAAAGAGTTTGATGAGAAATATAATAGAAAAGACACAAAGAAAGCTGATAGTATATCATAACTATCAGCTTTTTAATGTGCTTTTTTAGTTGTACAATCCGGACAAGTACCATAAATCTCCATACGGTGGTGACTAATCTCAAACCCGGTAATGTGCGCTGCAAGTGCTTCTACTTCATCTAATCCTGGATAATGGAAGTCAACAATTTTTCCACACTTTTCGCATATTACGTGGTAATGCTCGGTCGTAATATAATCAAAACGACTTGAAGCATCTCCGTAAGTTAGCTCTTTTACAATTCCTACTTCTTTAAAAACGCGTAGATTATTATAAACGGTTGCCACACTCATATTAGGAAATTTATCCTCCAATGCTTTATAAATATCATCAGCAGTTGGATGTGTCATTGAATTGATTAAATACTCTAAAATAGCATGACGTTGCGGTGTAATGCGAACGCCAGTTTCTTTCAGCATTTCAAGCGCTTCTTGTAAATGATTTGACACGTCATGCACCTCTCTTCTATAAGCATTCTTACTTTATAATTCTTACAATTAGTGTAACTCTTACTGCTTCACTTTGTCAATCTCATTAACAATTCCTACTATATATTATTTTTAAACGATTTTTTATTCATTCAAAAAAAACGCGACTATCTAAGTCGCGCTTTATATCGTAACACCTGAGGAGGTATGCCCTACACTGTTATCATACGCATAACGAAAGATTTTGTTATAGACGAATGCCTTAATTATGCTAAATTTTCTTTAATAAAACGTAAAGCTTCTGCTACGTGATCTTTCACACGCACTTTGCGATATTCTTTCGCAATTTCACCGTCTTTGTTAATAATGAACGTCGAGCGCTCAATGCCCATATACTCTTTTCCAAAGTTCTTTTTTAACTTCCATACACCATATGCTTCAGCAACTTGATGATCTTCGTCTGCTAATAGTAAAAATGGTAGTCCATGTTTATCAATAAATTTTTGATGTTTATCAATTGGATCTGGACTTACGCCTAAGATAACTGCATCTAAGTCTGCAAATTCTTGATGAGCATCTCTGAAATCACATGCTTCTGTCGTACAGCCCGGCGTCATATCTTTTGGATAAAAATAAAGAACAACATTTTGACCTTTATAATCAGATAGAGCTACCTCTTCTCCATTGTTAGCTGCTAGTTTAAAATCTGGTGCTACTTCACCTACTGTTACTGTCATCTTATATCGCTCCTTTTATACAGTTCTCTATGGTTATAGGGTAACCAATTTCGCGATTTAAGACAACTTTTAAACTTTCTCATTTCGACTTACCGTGCGAATCACAAAAACAGCTGGCATCATATACCCAATGAGAGCTTCGATTGTTGCAAACATCTTTCCAATACCAACGGGATACATATCTCCATACCCTACAGAGAATAGCGTAATGGCACTAAAATACATGCTGTTGAACAGTGTATAAAAATAATGTTCTTGATGATAAAATCCTCCACTAATTACTTCTATATTACTCATTTCAAAAACCGTATAGATTAAGCTAAAGCCAAGCAAAACCGTTAAATATGAATAAAGTAAAACAAAAAAATGACCAAGTGAGAAGAAATGAAATTCACCGAGCTCTTTTTCAAACAAAAATTTCATGCTTCCTACCATTAGAAACACAATGACTAGAATCAACGAAACCGTCATACGGATACTCCTTTAAGTAAAAAAGTTCTTGTATTACTATACGTTGTCCCCTACCTACTCATTACTGTTCAATAGCATAAAAAAAGCAGGCATCAGTTGCCTGCTCCTCGATACCTTTTTACACCAACGTTCCATAAGACAATAGCTAGAGTAAAAAAGATAACCCCCATAACTGGAGTTAAAAATGCATAGCCATACCATTCTTCTCTTCCTAAGAAGTAAGCAGCTGGATATACTCCAACAAAGGCAAACGGTAAAATCCATGTTAGCACATAACGAATGACGTTGTTATAAATATCAACAGGATAGCGTCCATAGTTTCCAATGTTATACATCGTTGGCATAATAGACGTACGAGCATCTGACCAAAAACCTATGCTTGCGAGTGCAATAAAGATACCTGCATATACCAACGCTCCCCCGAGCACAAATAGAATAAAGATGAAAAAGTCATACCAAGCAAACGAAAGGTCTAAAATGGAGCCAGCATAAATCATCACTGCCACCCCGGTGATTGCTCCAAATAAAGACTCTAATTCCATTCTTTCTAAAATCACTTGAAACAAGCTATGAATAGGTCTTGTTAAGATACGATCCATTTCACCTTTAACAATATAGCGCTCATTAAAATCCCAAATGTTAAAGAATGAAGAGAATACCGCAAAAGGAACTAGGAAGAATCCATAAATAAAAATGATTTCTTCTCGTGACCAACCGTTGAGAAATTGAGTGTGGCCAAATACAACTAAAATAAAAATTAAGTTTACTGCTTGAAATAGTAAATCAGATACAACTTCAACAACCATATCAGCTCGGTATTGAAGTCTGGTTTTTATATATTGACTGATGTATTGAAAGAACATAGAAAAATAAAACATTGCTTACCCTCCTTGGATGACCATCTTTTTCTTTGCAACATTCCATAGAAAGACGATAGGAATAAATAAAAGCAGTGACCAAATAAGCTGTGTCACCAATGCAGTTACCACTTCACTTCCCGTAAATCCTTCTGTAAAGATCATGCTTGGAATATAGCTGATTGCTTGAAAAGGAAGATACCCCATTAAATCTTGTGCCCAAAGAGGATAAAAGCTAATTGGTAATAAAAGCCCTGAAAACAAATCTATGATAACGCGCTTTGCACGAATTAATCCATCATTATTAAACAAGAAGAATGTCGTAATTCCCGTTAATAAGTTAATCTGAGTATTAACAATAAAGCTAAAGATAATTGAAAAACTAAAATAAATCCATGTCTGTACGTGGCCTGATAAATCTATCGGGAATAAAAACCAGACAATCACCATTCCTGGAATGGAGAAGAATAGCAGTCTAAAAATCCCTTCTCCAAGCCCCTGCATCATTTTCATTCCAAGATAGTTATAGGGCTTAATTAGTTCAACCGCCACTTTCCCGTCTTTAATTTCCATAGCCATCTCACGATCAATGTTGTTGAAATAAAAGGCGCGCGCCATCCAGGACACAGCTACATATGTTGTCATCTGCGTCATTGATAGCCCTTGAATATTTTCTTTCCCTCCGTAAATAGCAGACCATAGGAAATAGTAGGCTCCAATATTAATCGCATAGATTAATATACCGCTGTAGTAATTCGTTCGATACGCAAGCATCATTAAGAAACGAATGCGTATCATTTCAATATATTTATCCATTCACAACACCTTCTTCATAGATGTTACGAATAACTTCTTCAGTTGAAATTTCATGAATACTTAAATCAGCAATTTCGTATTTCGCTGCTACTTTAGCAATTAGCTGTGACATGCTATCTCCTTTGTTCTCAAGATTAGCAACCCAGCTGTTGAGGCGGTCTCCCCTCACCCACGTAACAGGTAACCCCTGTGTAATTAATTGCAGCTGTTCTTGAAGTGGTTCTTTTGTAAATTCAAATATAACCTGTTTCATATCTCCCCAGTTAGAACGCAGCTTTTGTAGCGAACCATCATAAATAATGTTTCCTTCATCCAACATAACGACGCGCTCACATAAGGCTTCAATGTCAGCTAAATCATGCGTTGTTAATAAGATTGTTGTATTGTATTTTTCGTTAATTTCTTTTAGGAACTGACGAATTTTTAGTTTCACTAATACATCTAGCCCAATGGTTGGCTCATCTAAAAAAAGCAGCGGTGGATTATGAATAAGTGCTGCCGCTAACTCACATCGCATTCGTTGACCAAGAGATAGCTTTCTCACAGGCTTATCTAATAATGGACCAATATCCAGCGTTCGAATCACGTGCTCCATATGGTTGTTATAATCTTCATCTGATACTTTATATACTTTTTTTAGTAGCCGAAACGATTCTTGAACAGCAATATCCCACCAAAGCTGTGAACGCTGACCAAATACTACCCCAATGGTACGCGTAAACTGCTCACGCTCTTTATGAGGGTTCATTCCGTTCACTTGAATCTCACCGCTAGTTGGTGTTAAGATTCCCGTCAGCATTTTAATGGTCGTCGATTTCCCTGCTCCGTTTTCTCCGATATATCCAACCATTTCACCTTGTTTGACTGTAAACGAAATATCGTTTACAGCTTTTAATACTTTATAATTTCTTGTAAACAAGTCACGAAACGCACCTTTTAAGCCTGAACGACTCGAATAGGCCTTAAATTCTTTTCGCAACCCCTTTACCTCAATTGCATTTGTCATCTCGTTTCCTCCATCTATTCAACTAGTTTTATCTACTATTTAAATTGTTCATGCACAGTTTTCTATCATACACCTTCTACAATGTTTTTCAAGAAACAAATAAGTTTGGTAGAATAGAACGTGGAATTATACTTTAGGAGGCATATTATGCAGTTTACGAAATCAGAACAGCTTCACGGAGAAGCACTTCAACATATTGTCGGCGGTGTAAACAGTCCGTCTCGTTCATATAAAGCAGTAGGTGGCGGATCCCCAGTTGCAATGGAAAAAGCAAAAGGCGCTTATTTTTGGGATGTTGATGGAAATAAATATATTGATTATTTAGCAGCATACGGACCAATCATCACGGGTCATGCTCACCCTCACATCACAAAGGCAATTACACACGCAGCGGAAACAGGCGTATTATACGGTACTCCAACTGCTCATGAAGTAAAATTTGCAAAAATGTTAAAAGAAGCGATGCCTGCAATGGATAAAGTTCGCTTTGTCAACTCTGGAACAGAAGCTGTCATGACAACAATTCGCGTAGCGCGAGCATATACAGGTCGTGACAAAATCATTAAATTTGCTGGTTGCTACCACGGACACTCAGACCTTGTGCTTGTCGCAGCGGGATCTGGCCCTTCAACGCTTGGCACACCAGACTCAGCCGGCGTACCAAAAAGTATTGCAAAAGAAGTTATTACCGTTCCATTCAACGATATTCAACCATTTAAAGAAGCTTTAGAAAAGTGGGGAGACCAAATTGCTGGTGTCCTGGTCGAACCAATCGTAGGGAATTTTGGAATTGTCGAGCCGCATCCAGGCTTTTTAGAACAGGTAAATGAACTAACACACGCAGCAGGTGCACTTGTTATTTATGATGAAGTCATCACCGCTTTCCGATTCATGTATGGTGGTGCCCAAGACTTACTTGGTGTGAAGCCAGACTTAACAGCATTAGGAAAAATCATCGGTGGAGGCCTTCCAATCGGAGCATACGGTGGTAAACAAGAAATCATGGAAAAAGTTGCTCCTTTAGGTCCCGCTTACCAAGCTGGAACAATGGCCGGAAATCCAGCTTCCATGCTTTCTGGAATTGCGTGCTTAGAAGTATTAAAAGAAGAAGGCGTATACGACAAAATGGACAAGCTTGGTGCGATCCTTGAAGAAGGTATTTTAAAACACGCTCGTACATATAAAATGCCAATTACTATCAACCGTTTAAAAGGTGCGCTAACGCTTTACTTCACAACAGAGACAGTCACTAACTATGAACAGGCTGAAAATACAGACGGTGAATTGTTTGCAAAATTCTTCAAGCTCATGCTTCATCAAGGTATTAATTTAGCTCCTTCGAAATACGAGGCTTGGTTCTTAACAACAGAACATACGGAAGAAGATATCCATGTGACGTTAGAAGCCGTAGAAAAAGCTTTTGAGCAGCTAAGCAAAGAATTGTAATCCTTCTTTTTCTTGTAAACTAATTGAACATAAAAATACTTGTCGAAAAATCCCGTTATTTAACGGGATTTTTCTTATTCCTTCCTCTTGATATCCACATGCAAACCTTGTATAGTATGTTATTGTTTATATAATTCAAGATGGGTTATGTATACTATAAAGAAGCTTTTATTTATTTTATCAAAATCTCATGTATAGAAAGGACTATGAAAGCATGAAACTTGGTGCCCGCATTTTAAAAACGGGAATTGCCATTACACTTTCATTGTTAGTCGCTGAATTGCTCAATCTGCCATCACCCACATTCGCAGCAATCGCAGCAGTTTTTGCTATTCAGCCTTCAATTTATCGCTCGTATTTGACAGTTTTGGAGCAAATTCAAGCTAACGTCATCGGAGCGTTACTAGCAGTTGGGTTTGGACTTTTATTCGGCACACATCCGTTTATTATTGGTTTAACGGCTGTTATGGTAATTACGCTTAATTTAAAGCTAAAAATCGGCAATACAATTGGCCTTGCGCTGGTAACCGTTATTGCTATTATGGAAAGCCCTAGTGATGACTTTGTTCAGTTTGCAGTCATCCGCTTTGCAACCGTCTTATTAGGGGTCTTTTCAGCGTTTATTGTAAACTTAATTTTCTTACCACCAAAGTATGAAACAAAGCTTTATTATAAAATTGTTGGTACAACTGAAGAAATTATTAAGTGGATTCGTATGAATATCTACCATGCTTCTGAATATACGCTGTTAAAAGAAGACATTGAGAAAATCAAGGATCAGCTAACGAAAGCCAATCAGCTGTTTGATTTCTATAAAGAAGAGCGAACGAATTCAAAGAAAAAGGTATTTGTTAAATCTCGAAAACTTGTGCTTTTCCGCCAAATGATTACAACAACCTCCCATGCTCTTAAAACATTAAAGCAGCTGCATCGTCTTGAAAATGATATTCAACACATGCCACAGTCGTTTCAGAATCTCATAAAATCTGAGATGGAATGCTTGCTAATGTATCACGAGCAGGCTCTGTTAAAGTTTATTGGTAAGCTAAAAGTTCAATTAACAACATCTGTACCAACTGAAGCATATACAAAAAAGCGTGCATTAATTGATGCATTTATGAAATATAAGCTGCTTGAAGATGACGAAGATAACAAGATGTTGTATCACTTATTTCCTCTCATCGCAAGTATCATTGAATACAGTGAAGAGCTAGAGCATTTAGATCGATTAATCGATAGTTTCCACAATTATCATAAGGAAGACAATGCACTTGAAATTAATCATGAGCGAGAACAAGATTAAAAAAGCCAGGTACCTACCTGGCTTTTAATTTTGCCCTAACTGCTGTACAGTGAACAAATCATAGTAATATCCTTTTTTCTTCATTAGCTCTCCGTGAGAACCCTGTTCAACGACTTTTCCATCCTGAACGAGTACAATTTCATCCACATGTGTGATGGTTGACAAACGGTGCGCCACGATAAACGTCGTTCGTTCCTTCGCAAGCTTTTCAAGGGTTTCTTGAATGTAATGTTCACTTTCTAAGTCCAATGCAGATGTTGCCTCATCAAAAATTAAAATCGGTGGGTTTTTCAAAAATACGCGAGCAATGGAGACGCGCTGCTTTTGCCCACCTGAAAGCTTCATTCCTCTTTCTCCCACTTTCGTATCATAACCGTTGGGCAATTTCATAATGAAGTCATGGGCGTTAGCTGCTTTCGCGGCTGCTACAACGTCTTCATCTGTGGCACCCGGTTTTCCCAATAGAATATTGTTACGAATCGTATCGCTAAATAATACCGTATCCTGCAAAACGATTCCTATTTGATCGCGCAGATTTTTCGTTTGATAGTCTTTTACGTTTACACCATCAATTAAAATTTCCCCGGAAGAGACATCATAAAAGCGTGGAATAAGGCTAATGATAGTTGATTTACCGCCACCACTCATACCTACAAACGCTACCGATTTTCCTTGTTCAACATCCAAGTTAATATCGTGCAGGATATACTCATCTTCTTCATACGCAAATGATACGTTATTAAACTGAACTGCTCCCTTAATCTCTAGAGCGTCTTTCGCATTAGGCGAGTCTACAATGTCATATTGTTCATCAATAAATTCAAACATTCGGTCCATAGAAGCAACGGACTGCGTTAATGTTGTTGATGAGTTTACAAGTCGACGCAGCGGGTTATATAACCGATCAATATAGCCTACAAACGCCACCATAGTACCAATCGATAAATTTTCGTTAATAACTTGATAACCAGCAAACGCAATAACAATTAACGGGGCTAAGTCCGTAATCGTATTCACCACTGCAAATGTCTTAGCATTCCAATTTGTATGATCAATTGCTTTTTGTAAAAAATTACGGTTCTGATCATCGAACTGCGCTTGCTCATGATTTTCAATCGCAAAGCTTCGAATAACTGAAATTCCCTGTACCCGTTCATGTAAATGACCTTGTACTTCAGCTAATGCTTGAGAGCGTACACGAGTTAAATGACGTAGCCTACCATAAAAATATCTAACGGATAAAGCGTATAATGGCAGTAAAATAATAGATACCAATGTTAGTGGCACGTTCATTGTAAACATAATAATAATAGCAATTACTATGGTGAACATATCAAGCCAAACATTCATTAAACCCGTGATTACGAAGTTTTTCGTTTGCTCTACATCGTTAATGACACGCGAGATGATTTCACCTACACGCGTATTAGAATAATAACGAAGGCTGAGCTTTTGAATATGATCAAACAGCTGGTTTCGAATATCATACAATACTTTGCTTGATACCCACTGCGCATAATATTGACGATAATATTCAACTGGAGGGCGTAAAATTAAAAAAACAAAGAAAGAACCACCCATGATCATCAACAACTGCTTTATTTTTTCACTGTCTGATAATGTATCTGAATCAATAACGTCATCAAGTACGTATTTTAACAGCAGTGGAATTAATAGTGGAATTGAAAACTTTACCACACCAATTAAAACTGTTCCAACAATTTGCCACTTATATGGCTTTACAAATTCCATATACCGCCTGATGCTCCCCACTTGTTCTCTCTCCCTTCTTCCTCTAAATGGCTATGCCTATTAAGCCTCTTTTATAATGTAACATTCTGCACACTTTCATATGCGGTTTTTAAGCTCTGGTACTCAACATAAAAAAGCATCATATAGGTCAAATTTCTAGATCCTATAATGACGCTTATATCCGTGCGCTTATGCATGTCGATATGTTAAAAAACGCTCATACCACGTATCGATAAATTCTGGTGCAAACGGTCCTTTACGTTGGCGAATCCAGGTTTTCAAATGCTCAACATGAGTATGTAAAATACGGTCTACCGCTTCTGGGTAGTTCATTTCTTGACGATGTTTTTCGTACTCATCTTCATCTAGAAGCGTATAGGTCATATCTGGGTATACTTTAATATCTAAATCATAATCAATGTACTTCAGCGCTTCTTGGTCATGCGTAAATGGTGAACTAATATTGCAATAATAATAAATACCATCTTCACGAATCATACCAATCACGTTAAACCAATATTGCGAATGGAAATAACAGATGGCTGGCTCTCTTGTAATCCACGTTCTACCGTCTGATTCTGTTACGACCGTGCGATCGTTTCCTCCAATCATCAGGCTACTTGTCGATTTTAAAACCGTCGTCTGATCCCACACACGATGAAGCTTGCCATCGTGCTTATAACTGTGTATTTGAATTGTTTCTCCTTCCATTGGAAATCCCATCTCCACTCCCTACTTTCATTTTGACTATCACAATTACCTCACGTACGCTTTTAAGTAGTCACAGCCTAGTCTTATATGTCATTACTTCTTTTAGTTAAAACCATCGATGCTTTTTATCAAAGCGGTAACATATCTGCTTTCTAAACAGTGACCTTGTTTCGTATATACATTGTCCTCTCCTATTTATTATAACGGTTTCTCTTCTATTTTAAAACAAATGTGATGTGGTTCTTCTTGAATAAAAAAGCTGCACCTCTCTTTTTAGCAAGGAAACATCCTTTAAAAAGAGAGGTGCAGCTTTCCTTTAACGAGATACCGGATAGTGGGAATCCTTTTTGTATGAAGAGATAATCTCTTCTGTTTGTACCTCAAAAGTTTGCTGAATTTCTTTTAGCCTTTGCTTCATCACGCTAATTTCTCCGCGGATACAATCCAGCTTTGCTTCTGCCTGTAGTTTAATAAGCTCTTCTTCAATTTGTTGACAGCGTTCAATTTCTGATTGTAAAAACAAAAGTTGGTCCATCGTTTCTAATTGTTGAGACACTAATTTTGTAAATTGCTCCATGTCTTACTCCTCCTTCTAGTAAACAGCTCGTTCACTTCTTTCATTTCAGGTAGGTAACACATTTATAAAGCAGAATCTGTTGAAATTGAAATCAGAACGCTCTTGGGTATAAGTCCACTTTTAAGATTCTGTTCTTTCACCTTTAATTCCTTTGACGAGATATGTAAAGTTTCGAGAGCTTTTGTCAAATTAAAAAGCAAAGCCATGATCCTTCATAAGAATCTTGGCTTCGCTTTTACCATTAACCTTGGTATTTACCAGAGTTTTGGTTTTTCTTTGCTTCAGCTTGTGCGTTTTGTTGCTTCACTTGTTGCACATCTGTTTCGCTAGCAAATTCTGCACCGTATTGGTTGTTTGCAGCTTGTGCGTTTTGTTGCTTTACGTTTTGCGCGTTTGTTTTGTTTGGTTGTTTTGCCATTGTAATCACCTCCACAAAAATTAATATGTCCAGGTGATTACGGCGATATACACTCTTTTTTATTTTAGTTTATTACATCAGTAAAGAACGTCCGCCATCTACGATAAGCGTTTGACCACAAATCATATTGGCTTTATCTGACACTAAAAATTGAACCGCATCTACCATATCATTTGGCTCAACCATTCGACCTGTTGGCGTATGTTGACGCGCATCATCTAACAGCTCATTGCGATTTGGGAAATGCTTTAACGCTTCGGTATCAACGGCTCCTCCAGATACAGCATTCACAATGATGTTTTTCGGAGCTAACTCTACCGCAAGATATCGAGTTAATGCTTCAACTGCTGCTTTTGAAACTCCTACCGTTGTATAGTTTTCTAAATAGCGAATCGAGCCCAGTGAACTGATGGTTACAATTTTGCCGCCCCCGACTTTTTCCATTCTTTTTGCCGCTTCTTGCGCACAGAATAAATAACCTTTGCTGTTAATATCCATTGTCCAGTCCCAGTGTGTTTCTTCAAGCTCCATTACAGGACGTAAAACACCAGATGCTGCATTGCTAATAAATACATCCAAGCGCCCGAAAGCTTCGTCAATTTGCTCAAACATCTCTTTGATTTTTTCGACCTTACCGACGTTTGCTTTTACAACCAGCACTTCACGTCCGAGTGCTTTTACTTCTTCTGCTACTTCTAATGCTGCACTTTTGCTACGCGCATAGTTGAGGACGATATTGTATCCGTCCTTTGCAAGTCTTAGTGCAATTTCTTTTCCAATTCCACGACTGCTTCCCGTTACAAGTGCTACTTTTTGTTCCATATTATCTACTCCTTATGTATCGTTCTGTTCATATTGTACTTATATTTCTGTATAAGAAACAAGGGGAGATGAAAAAATAAGTCTGCCTAGATTCATTTGCTTACGATGCAAGAATGAGGCTTAATTAATGACAAGAAGGTGATGAAGCATGTACATAGGTCGTGATATGACTGAATTATCAATGATGGCAAAGACCGAATGGCGAGATAATGAGCTCGCATATTTTCATCATTCCCTCCAGCAAATCATGCCTTATTTAAATACTGAAGGCCAAGGTATTCATCGTCAAATTATAGAAGAAATTGAAAATCGTGGCGGTCTGCATCGAAATGAAGATGATTACACGCACTCCACCAACGTAATATATGATTAAACACAACAACAAAGAGACTGTGAACAACCACAGTCTCTTTTCATTAAGTAATTTTATGGTATTCCTTTAGAATTTTTTGATGAGACACCGGAAACGCATATTCTTCTATTTCTTTAACCGATACTAACTTTAAATCATCTCGGTTAGCAATATTGCCCGTGAGTACCCCTTTATACACGTTAATGTTCCACACAATGTGGGAGAACACGTGCTGAATGACTGTAAAAGGATGGTCTAGCACCACTTCTGTATCATAATCGGCTTCAACAAAGGATGTAAGCTGAGTTTGCTCTGTCCCAATTGTAAGATCCACTTCTACATTTGGAAATTCCCACAGGTTTGCAAGTAAACCTTTATTGGGACGCTTGTGAATGAGGAAATTACCTTGTTCATCTGTAACAACAGCCGCTGCGATTTGAACAGCTCTTGGTGGTTTTTTCTTTGACTTAACCGGTAACTCCTGCTGAACACCCTGCTCAAACGCTCGACAATGCTCACGCACAGGGCACAGAAGACAGGATGGAGAAGTTGGGGTACATACAATGGCGCCTAATTCCATTAGGCCTTGATTAAAAAACGACGGGCTGTCTTTTGAAATGATTTCATGAACAACCTCTTCAAAAACCTTGCGAGTCTTTGGCTTTGCAATATCGTCCCAAATTGATAAAATACGGGACAATACTCGCATGACGTTCCCATCAACAGCTGGCTGAGGTACCCCGTATGCAATACTAAGGATGGCTCCAGTCGTATATGGTCCTACTCCTTTTAACTTTGAGATTTCATCTGGCGTGTGGGGAACTTTGCCACCGTATTGTTCGTGCACTTCGCGAACAGCTGCTTGTAAATTTCGCGCTCGTGAATAATAGCCTAGCCCTTCCCATGCTTTTAATACGTCGTCTTCAGGCGCATAGGCTAAGTCTACAATCGTTGGGAATTTCTCAATAAAATTATTAAAGTATGGAATGACTGTATCAACTCGCGTTTGTTGTAGCATAATTTCAGAAACCCATACTTTATAGGGATCTTGATCTTGTCGCCATGGTAAAATGCGCTGTTCTGTCTCAAACCATGAGATAAGATCGTGCTGAAATTGTTCTATTTGAAAATCTTTGACAATATCTTTACTTTGTTTCACGTTATATCCTCCGAGTTATGAGCTATATATATACAATGTATTGGTATTGAAATATTGTTCTGTTTCTATTCATGTTATACTCTAAACACACTTGCTTCTATCTGAAAAGTAAGGTTAAGCAAATAAGGAGGTTGCTTTAATGGATACTGGTACACATATTGCAATGGGAATCGCCATCGGTGCACTTGCTACTTTAGATCCTGTTGTCGCGGCAAGCAGTGTCACCACAGAAGCCGTAATGATTGGCGTTATTGCCGGTTCATTAGCACCTGATTTAGATACGATTTTAAAACTTAAAAATAATGCTCACTACATTCGAAATCATCGCGGAATCACGCATTCAATTCCAGCAGTGGCGCTTTGGCCCTTGCTTATTATTGTAATTGTTTCGCTGTTTTTTCCAAACGCTAATTTATTCCACTTATGGATTTGGACTTTTGCTGCCGTTATCATTCACGTTTTTGTTGATGTGTTTAATGCTTACGGCACACAAGCCTTAAGGCCATTTACTGATAAATGGATTGCGCTCGGTGTTATTAATACATTTGACTACTTTATCTTTGCTGTCCATGTTGTTGCCATCTTAATTTGGTTCTTAGGAATGAGTCCTGGCCCAACCTTTATTACCATGTACAGTATTATTGCTTTGTACTATGTATGGCGCTTTTACATGAGACACCAAATTGCAAAGAAAATACGCCAGAAGTTTCCGGACGTGGTAAAAATGAATATTTCACCAACGATTCGCTTTACACACTGGCACCTAGCCATCACAACCAAAGAAAACTTCCACGTTGGGCGCGCAGTTGGCCAGAAAATCTTTATTTACGATACATTTAAAAAGATTCCTATTCCTGAGTCTGACATAATTGATGTTGCTAAACGTGATGAAAACCTGGCTGCATTCTTATCTTTTTCCCCAATTTATCGTTGGGAAGTTGATGAATACAGCGATCATATTGAAGTTCGCTTCATTGACCTTCGCTATCGTAGCAAAGATTATTACCCGTTTGTAGCAGTGGTTCAGCTTGATTATGATTTGAATATTATTTGTTCGTATACAGGATGGATTTTTAGTGAGAAAAAGCTTCGTAAAAAGCTCGACTATCTTCCTCACTAAGCCATTTGAGCACCTAAAGCCCCCTAAGCTAGAGCCAGGGGGCTTTTCATTTGTAAATTAATGCTTTAAATAATCATCGTTATTTAATAAGTGCTTATATTTTGGGTTTTTGACCGCCACTTCATGAAGCTTATCCCCATAGTGGTTAATGTACATTTTTACAACTTGCTCTGCAGCTTCTTTTCCCTTGTATTCATAGCCTGCTTTTGCATACGTTGACTCGAAATCTTCCCAAAATAGCTCCACCCACGTTCTTGCTTGTGCATAAGAAAGTGTATCATTTTTTGCAAGTAATTGATTTGTGAGTCTTTCAAAAATATCTTCCATATAAACACCTCTATTACCAAATTATTCATGAGTAAACGATTGGTTTCGACTTACACTAAGTCAAGGGGAGTATAGCTTTCCCTGACTTACTATATCATACACACAACAAATTCTTTTGTAAAAGGGGCAGTCTTGAATGCGTAATAAAGAAAAAAACTTTCCAAATCAATCAAACAACAAACTAGAAGGTGAGCCACGCGCTAAAGCTGAATTCGCTTCAAAACGCGCTGATGGAACAATTAACACAAACCCACAGGAGCGTATGCACGCATCTAACCAACGTACAGACGGCTAACAAAATAAAAGCACGAATTGATCGCCGTCAATTCGTGCTTTGTTTTATGAATCGCTCTTAAGCATTGAGATTGGTAGTGCTTCTTCTTTCTCAGAGGTTCCTAAACGAAACCCCCAAGCAAACACTCCATTCATGTAATCAATTTTAAAATATTGACCTGGAGCTCCTTCAATTTCATATACTTCACCAGGTTTGTATGAAGATGGATCCAACAAGTACGACTTAGCCATCACAATTTTTCTTTCTAATACGGCATACTCGTTAATCATCCCTAATTGCTCAGCTTTTCGTGCTTTATCATTTAGCACGCTAATCTCTTGCTGAATCTCATACGTACTCATTTCACTATACCTTTTGTCTGACACGATGTTTCCCCCTTTTGTTCCTTTCTTTTTATTATAACAAAAGGTATAACTAAAAGGAGAGCAATATAAGGAGGCGCTTACATGAAAACAATATTAATTACGGGCGGAGCAACGGGTCTTGGCAACGAGCTTGCTAAGCTATATGTACAAAATGGCGATCAAGTCATTTTATTAGGCAGAAATGAAGAAAGACTGAATAAAGCACAAGAAGAGTTAGGTACAAGCTGCATTGCCACCGTTTCAGCGGACTTGACTAATTACCAAGAGCTTACACAAAAAATGGATAATCTTTTGTCTTTTCACTCCGTTGACGTTTTAGTTAACAACGCAGGTATGGGACATTTTGGACCACTTACAAGCTACACAAAAGAGATGATTGATGAGGTCATTGATACCAATGTTAAAGGAACAATTTACCTCACACAAGCCCTGCTACCTCATCTACAAACACGTGAGCAAGCCTCTATCTTAACCATCATCTCAACTGCTGGGCTGCGCGGAAAGAAAAACGAATCCGTTTATGTCGCAAGTAAATTTGCGCTCAGAGGATTTGTTGAAAGTTTAAAAGTAGAATGTGAGCACACTTCTGTTTCATGCACTGCTGCTTATATGGGCGGAATGGATACGCCTTTTTGGGACAACAGCGATCATATCGCGGATAAAAGCCGCTTAAAGCATCCAAGTGAAGTAGCTAGCATTATTTTCAACCAGCGTATGACAAAGGAAGACATTATGATGTAACATACACAAAAGCCTTGCTGACAGCAAGGCTTTATTCTTCTTCCAAGGATGAAATAAACGCTTCAATTTGATCAATTGAAAAGCCTTTTCGATAGAGGTTCTGCTTCATTTTTTGCTCATACTCCCAGCCGCTATACTTCGCGTATTTCCTATGAGCCTTCATGCCTTGTTGTGTAAGAGCTTGCCATTCTTCATCACTATTTTTTTCAACATCCACGTGCTGCATGGCTCCGTTAATAATGCTAAAAGAATAGCCTTTGTTCACTAAAAACTGCTCAATCTTTTGCTTCATGACGATTTCTGAGTACTTTTTATATTTTCCCTTTAACTTTGCAATGAGCTTCATTACTGTTTCAATTTGCTCTTCTTTTGAGAAATGTTCAAGCGTAGACTGAACGATGTCTGGTTTAATCCCTTTTTCTTGAAGCTCTCGTTTAATAACGCTCGGCCCTTTTGACGTAGTGTTAACCTGCGTAAGCACGTAGGCTTTGGCAAACTCTTCATCATTTAAATACCTGTGAGAATCTAACCTTTGAATCACCTGCTGAACAATCATATCTCCTACTTCTTTTTTCTTTAAATAATCTCTTACTTCTTTTTCAGAGCGCATTCGATATGAGAGATAGGTTACCGCTAAGTTATAAGCTTTTTTTTCCTCATCTGCAAATTGAATTTCCGCTAGTTCAAACTCATCCAACACTCGTCCTTTTTTCAAGTCATACTGAATGAGAACATTGGCATCAACACCAAAAGCAAATTCTTCGCCTTTTCCTTGATCTATATAAACATTAAATCTCTCTGCACTATTCTTTTGCGTTGTAATTTTCGTAATAACCGTCATTTTTTCACCTCATCCAATTCAACAAAAAAATTCTTCTTGGCTCATCATATCACACTGAACCAAGAAGAACGTATCCGTTGCTTTTAAATTAAGATGCTACGGTTGCTTTTAATAATTTCCTCATATCGATATGCACTATCTTTCCAAATTCGCTCTTGAGAATCAAAATCTACATAGAGGATTCCAAAGCGTTTATCGTAACCAAAGCTCCACTCAAAGTTATCCATTAATGACCATAAATAATAGCCTTCAATACCCATTCCTTCTTCATTGAGTTCATGTACAGCCTGTAAATGTTGCTCCACGTACTCTACACGACCTGCATCATGAACGCGGCCATTTTCAACAATATCATCAAACGCTGCGTAAATAAACAGCTTGATTGCTTTTGCCTTTCCAGATCCGGGTGTTTTAATCGAAACCTTAGTCTCTAACGATTGACTTTGCTTACTTTTATTCACCACAGGTCGTTCTATCATTGTTTACACCTGCTTTTCCTTTTTATTTTGGTTACCATACATTCCTTTGAAGACAAAAATAGAGAAAATAACGGTAATGATAAATAATCCGTAGGCAACTGCTGATGCATAGCCGTAGTTGTTGTATTTAAATGCTTGGTTATATAGATATAGCACCATCGTATTTAAAGCTCCGTCTGGAGAACCAACGCCATCCGTTAAAAACATTGGTAAATCAAATAACTGCAGGCTGCCAATAAGAGACGTAATCATGATATACAGTAAAATTGGCTTTAATAATGGCAGCGTAATTTTCGTAAACGTTTGCCAGTGGTTAGCTCCATCAACTAGAGCAGCTTCGTAGTAATCTCTTGAAATACCAGAAACCCCAGCCATAACGACGATAAATGAATGACCAAATTCGTAAATCGACGCCCTTATCGACTGACAAGCTCAACTGGAATGACGTTGGATGAGATCACTTTTTTCTTGTGAGTGATTTGTTCAATTAAAATTTGTGCAGCTTGATTTCCCATTAAATCCGTATCTTGCCTAATCGTTGTCAACTTCGGGGTAATATACTGTACCATGTCAATATCATCAAATCCAATAATTGAGATATCTTCCGGCACTCGAAGCCCTCGCTCTTTTATCGCTTCAATTGCACCAATCGCCATATGGTCACCAGCTGTAAATACTGCGGTTGGCTGAACCTCTAAATCTAAAAGCTTATTCATTGCTAGCTTTCCTTCTTCAATTGAAAAGAAGCCACCGTCTACAAGATAACCGTCTCGAATTGATAAGCCTATTTCTTGCATTCCCTTCTGGTACCCTTTTGCTCTCGCTTCTCCAACAGCATTTATAAAACTGCCTGCAATATGAGCAATTCTTTCATGACCGAGTGAATGTAAATGTTGAACAGCTAGCTTTCCTCCTTCCACATTATCAGAATAAACCGTACTGCACGGAGCTTCCATCATATCAATGACAACAATGGGAAGCTTGCTGTTAATTAAATCTTGAATTTGAGAGTCATCAGCACGCGAACAAAATACAATAACTCCGTCTACGCCTCGGTACATAAAATGTTCCAAATAACTAACATCACGATTGCGTAAATTTCGCGAAGCAAAGATGAGATCGTACCCTTCACGCTCGGCATGTTTCCTAAAACTTTCAATCACAGCGTTAAAAAATGGATGCTTCATACCAACGCCGTTTTCTTCAGCAAACACAACGCCAATTATGTGGGACTTCTTTGTAGAAAGTGATTGAGCATTGGAGTTAGGCAAATAGCCCATCTCAGCCGCGGCCCGTAAAATTTCTTGCTTCGTTTTTTCACTAACGTCTGAATAGTTATTTAAAGCTTTTGATACAGTTGTACTTGAAAAACCCGTTTTCTTTGCAACATCATAAATTGTAACCATTGTTTTCTCCTCTGTTACGAAAGCACTTTCGATAGCGTCGTTATAACGCATTCATTTTATATAGACAATACTTATTTTAAAATTTTCATTATATGATCTAACAAAAAGAAATGTTTTTTTCGATAAAAAAAGGGTTTTATAACTATAAGTACTAATATAAGAACAATGATTGAAACCATCGTTTTGGTAAACAATAGAGCTAGTATTAGGTGGTACTTATCAAAAAGGAGGAATGAAAATGAAAGTTGTGATTGCTGGCGGTACGGGTTTTGTAGGAAAAGCACTCGTGCATGATTTACTAAAAAAACAGCATGAAGTATACGTGTTAACACGGAATGCTAATAAACCCTCTCACAATCCTAACCTTCACTATGTAGAATGGCTAAAAGAAAATGCTAAGCCTGAAGATGTTATTCAGAGGGCTGATGCCTTTATTAATCTAGCAGGCGCTTCGTTGAATAGCGGTAGATGGACAGAGGAACGAAAACAAGCGATTGTCCAAAGTCGAGTTTCTTCTACTCGTGAAATCATTCGAATTATGGATAGCTTAGAAAGAAAACCTTCTGCTTATATTAACACAAGCGCTGTAGGTTATTACGGAACATCGGAACACGATACCTTCACTGAAACGTCTCCATCCGTTGGTGATGACTTTTTAGCTGAAACGGTTAAAGTGTGGGAAAAAGAGGCATCGAAAGCTAAAGATTTAGGAATTCGCACTGTATTTACGCGCTTTGGCGTTATTTTAGGAAAAGAAGGCGGCGCATTATCAATGATTGCCTTGCCTTATCGTTTTTTTGCAGGAGGAACAGTTGGCTCAGGAAATCAATGGCTCTCTTGGGTGCATATTAAAGACGTTGTGGGAATAATTCAGTTTGCGATAGAGAACCAAGACGTACAAGGACCTGTTAACGTCACAGCACCTACCCCTATCCAAATGAAAGAGTTTGGTCAAACTGTGGGTGCAGTTTTACACCGTCCTCACTGGCTTCCAGCCCCTAGTTTTGGCCTGAAGCTTATGCTTGGCGAAATGAGTATGATTATTTTAGAAGGACAACGCGTAATTCCTGAAAAAATGATGCAACACAACTACCATTTTACATATACTAAATTAGAAAATGCATTACAAGACTTATTATAACGGTGTATGAATGTATCAGATAAGGAGTTTGCTATGAAAGCGACACTATTTAAAAACGCTACAGTTTATCCAATTACATCACGGGCAGTATCTAACTGCGACGTACTTGTTGCTAATGGAAAAATTAAAGATGTTGGACCGAACTTACAGCCTCCTCTTCAAGTGGAAGTCGTAGATTGTAAAAACCGATACTTATTTCCTGGGTTTATTGATGTTCATACACACCTTGGACTCTATGACGAAGGCACGGGTTGGGCTGGTAATGATGCAAATGAAACTATCGAGCCGCTCACTCCACATATTCGAGCATTGGATAGCGTACATCCACTTGATTCTGCATTCAAAGACGCTGTTCAGCACGGCATAACAATCGCTCATATTATGCCAGGAAGCGCAAACGTAATCGGCGGTACAACTTCTGTGATTAAAACTACTGGCACCAACATCTCAAACATGCTCATCCAAGAAACTGCTGGTCTGAAAATTGCGCTTGGTGAAAACCCTAAGCGAATTCACAGTCATGGAAACAAAGAATCCATCACTCGCATGGGCATTATGGGGATGCTTCGCGAAGCGTTCTATGAAGCAAAATACTGTGACAATACCGACAGTTTACGAATCAAGCCTCTTGTGCAGGCTTTGCAACGTGAAATTCCTGTTCGAATTCACGCTCATCGCGCGGATGATATTTTATCTGCTTTACGTTTTGCGGATGAATTTAATTTAGATATCCGTATTGAACACTGCACCGAAGGTCATTTGATTGCTCATGAGCTAGCTTCTAGAAACTTAAAGGTTTGTGTTGGACCTACGCTAACAAGACGATCAAAGATTGAGCTCAAAAATAAAAGCTGGGAAACCTATCAAGCACTTTGGAATCAAGGCGTAGAAGTGTCCATTACAACTGACCACCCCTACACGCCGATTCAATATTTAAATATTTGTGCTTCCATTGCTGTAAGAGAAGGCTTAGATGAACAAAAAGCACTCGAAGGTATTACAATTGCAGCTGCTAGAAACCTGCGCGTTGATCACCGTGTTGGCAGCATTGAACGTAATAAAGACGCTGATTTAGTACTATGGAATTACCACCCTTTTCACTACCTGGCTAAGCCTTTAGTAACAATGATTAATGGAAAGATATTATTTAAAAAAAATTAACAAAATAACTATTTTCAATTTCAAATTTTTTTAGTATGATACGTACAGAAACATATGAAAAAAACAAATCTATACACATCACTTGTTAACATTTGAAATCGTTGACTTGTAATGGGAAGGCAAATGGTGCGCCACCAGGTAACTGGTTCTAGTGGGTTCGATTCCCACCCCGAAATTTTTTTTACTACTAAAAAATTTCGAGGGTGGGGACTTGAAGGTCCTTTGTATGCCCTCATTCGGGAGGGAAAAGTTATGTTAAAAAAACGTGACCTACAAGACTGTCAATCTCTTTATGACCTAATGATGCATCCAGATGTCTTCCCTTTTGTTCGTCATAAAGCGTATTCTCAAGAAGAGTTTTTGTTCGTGACGAAGCAAACAATGGAAGCAGAAGAGCACGGGGAAGTCATCTCGCGTACAATTCTTGATGAATGGGGTAACCCAATCGGCACGATTAACTTATTTGATATTGAAGACCAAGCTGGCTTTTTGGGTACTTGGTTAGGCAAACCTTATCACGGCAAAGGATATAATCAGCTCGCCAAAGAAGCATTCTTTAACGAACTCTTTTTCGAACTAGAGATTGAGCGCGTATTTATGCGAATCCGAAAAGTCAATGTCCGTTCACTGAAAGCAGCTGAAAAGCTACCTTATGCAGTCCTTGCTAACGAAACGCGAAAAAGCTTATACGATGAAATCAATCGAAAAGAAGAAGTATACGATTTATATGAAATCCCTAAGGATTTATATACTCTTTACTACATGCGTCACGAGCAAGAAGTTCATGAAGACCACCAGTTAAAAGAAGCGTAGAGAGCAAATCCATCTCCATGGATAGCTCTTTTTTTATGTTTGCCTATTGGTTTAAAAAACGCCAAACTTGGTGAAACTTAGTACAGAAATGAACTACTTGGAGGGATTTTAATGGCTGATAAAAAGCGTCATGAAAAAACGAAAAGTACACTAAGAAGCGCACAAGAAGTAACGTATTCTCATGAATTTAAGTTAGCAGACCAAGCTGGCGGCTATACTAAAAAGCAATCTAGACATTAATCTCTTAGGAAAGAGACTGAAACATAAGTAGTTCAGCCTCTACTGTACCTGAACGATTGAGAGTTCATAACTTTTAATCGTTCAGGTTTTTTTGGTTGATTGTGAAAACAATGTTGGAAACAGGGTGGAATGGAGCGTAGGACACTCGACTCCTGCGGGAAAGAGAGGGAAAACGGAGATCCCGCAGCGCAGCGAGGAAGCTCAGGTTCCTCCCCGCGGAAAGCGAGTGGCCGTAGCGCAATGGAACGAATGTGTTGAGACAAATCAAAGAGATGGGAACAGCTAGTGTTCGTCTTTTAGAAGCAATCATTTTGTTATGTCCCAAACTCTTTTGTTATGCAGTTATTTTTTAACAATAATAAATAGTTAGGTCAGTAAGAAGGAATTCCTTAGCTCAACTCTCTTTCTAAACAATAAAAGATATACACATAACTTACTAACATGTATGTGGATAATGTGTATAAGTCGTTAATAACTGTATTTAACAATCGTTATGACCTGGTATAACAATGTGAATATTTTATAGGAATTTTCAGAATTATTGTTGATAATGTGTATAACTCTGTTAATATCCTTATTTTGTATGCACTTTCATTAAAAACTTGTTGTGGATAACTCTTCTACTCCGCACCTTTCCTATCACTATTTTTTTACTTTTTTACAATACTATGAACTGCATAATAAAAAGACAGGTTTCCCTGCCTTTTTGTTATGAATATGACTCAGAGTGATCAACACTTGTAGACTTAATTTCTTCATACGTCACGCTTTCTTCTGCTTGTAGCATAATTTCATATTGGCGAAGGCGTAATTGGAATACAGAAAGTGGATCACTATATACCGTCAGGCTTTCCTTCATCTCATTAAGTGCATTCTTACTGCGCTCAATTGTTTCATGAGACTCTTCAACTGCTCCGTGCAGCTCTTGAATAGGTGGCTCAAAAAAGAGATGAATATCCACTTCTAGAGACTTCTCAAACAAATCAAATTGTAGAAAGAACTTATTTAGCACAGATGCCGTAACATCTTCATACTCTTCATTTTCAATATATTTTTTATATTGATTATAAAGCATCGTTTTATTTTGCGAGAACGAGCCAAAAATCTTTCCTGCGCTTTTTAAAAGAATTTGCGCTGGATTCACGCGTAAAAAGATGTTTTCTTCTTCTAACTGCATGCGCGTTGTCATTCGGTTAATATCACGTTTCCAATCATCCAGTACTTTAAAATCACACTGGAGCATAAAACGCTCTTTTTCATACATTTCATTAAAGCTATTGCCCATATCTTCAATATAAGATTGCATGTCAGTAAAGTGGTCGTTGCACTGTTTCATCCAGTCATGCAGGGACGCTCGAAATTCTGGTAAAAGGTCTTTTTCAATATACTCTTGAATTTTCTCGTTCATCTTTTTGTTTAATTCCAGGTGGATTCGACGGAAATCACTCTCTTCATTTAGCATGCTAGAACATTCACGCAGAAGCTTAGGAAGATTTTTCGTTAACGCTTGCTTCATTTGATCTTTAATACCTTGATACACGTTTACAAGCTCATGAACCGCTTCGCTTTCTTTATCCTCTAGCGTATTAATAAAGCCATTCACACGCACAAGCATATCTTCATTCCAATGAATAGCTTGTACGTATCCACTCTCTTGCTCCGCACGCTGTTTTAATAAATCCGAAAGCGTTTTGCGAATAAACGTTAATAAACTGCTAATGCGACGTTCACGGTTATTTTGTAGACTAGTGAAGTGGAAGTTTTCTTTCATAAATCGAGCTATGCTACCTCTCTCATCCAGCTCATATACCGAAGCATATGGTAAAATGCTCGCTTCTGGAAAATCAGCCTGAATATAAGCTGACGTTTCTTCGATAAAACGTTCCATTTCCCGCTCATCTTCTAGCGCATTCACTTTATTTAAAACGAAGTGAATAGGAAGCTCTGGCGCTTGCTTCTTCACAAGCAGCAACATATTTCGCTCTTTTTCTGTAAACGGCTGATTTGCATCAAGTACAAATAGTAGTCCGTCTGCAATAGGAAGATACTCAAACATATACTCAGCTTCATCCATTTGTCCGTGAAAGCCTGGAATATCAATGAGACCGTAGTGTTGATCTTGTAAAAAACGATTTGGCACTCGAACTTCTAAGCACGTATCAGCTTCGCTTACTTCTTTTAATTTACTAAAAGAATGCCATTCTGTACTCGTATTCATTTCTTTTGACGAACGTTGATTCACTTTAAATTCTTCATCATGGAAGACTAGGATTGGTACGTTATTTCCACCTGCTATATGCTCGTTTAATACAGCATTAACAATTGAGGCTTTATCGCTTTGCATCGCACCCGCTACCATAACATATTTCGTTTTTAAATCTGCAAATGAACTAGCTAACCAGTTAAACTTATAGCCAACTTCAAGCCCATGGTGCCTTCCCCATTTTGTAATATTTTCACCAAGCTCAAGAAAATACGTTAAGCCATCTATATCACTTGATGACTCAAAAATGAGACGCTCTGCTTCTTGTAAGGCAGGTGAAGCAATCGAAGATGTAAACTGCTCATTCCATGCCAAAATAGCTGCTGAAGGAAATAACGAGCGGGCTTGGCTCGTAACTTTTAGCCAGTTAGCAAGCAAGTGTGGCACAACATCGTGAAGGTCACGCATTGTATACTGACCGTTAATGAGCTCTACGTACGTCTCTTCATATAAGCGAGAGATTTCTTGCCAGTATTCATATAGACCTACTTCTACATTTAAAAAGATATTATTAATGGTTTTAACCCACGCTAAGTGTGAATCTTGACCAACGTAACTCTTCCAAAGTGCACAGACAAGCTGCTTAAAGTGTAGCTGATCAACTTTATAGAAGGTAATAAGTACCTGATAAAAATAATCAGGTGCGAATGATTTTGTATAGCCTTTATCTACATATTTCTTTAATGTATCAAACCACTTTAATGACTCAGTGCGAATCGCTTCGTCCACAGCTAGCTCTACGGCACTTTTCCAGTCGCTCTGCTCTTCGTAAAACTCTCTTGCTAACAGCGTAACGTTCGGGTAGCTAGGCTGAAATGATACAAGGTTCTTAATCACTTCATAGGAGCGCTCGGAATTTTGCTGTTCTTTATATAATGAAAATAGCTTTAAGCCAACTTCCGCTGTGAGCGTGCTAGATTCCGAGTCTATAGCGGTATACATCTCCTCGGCAATTGATAGCAGTCCCAGCTCATAATAAGCATCTCCGATATTTTTCTTTGCCCAAAGCTCAAGCTCTCCATTTACGTTTTCCCACTTATAAATAGCTGCTTCAAAGTCTTTGTTATGGAAATAAATTTCCCCTTGTGAAAAACGAATAAATGATAGTTCATAAACCTCTTGCTTTTGTTCTTCCAAAAGCGCTTCACCTAACGCCATAATTGGATTAGATAAATTTTCTTCTGAAAGCAAGGTTTCATAGTACTCCTTTTGAATTAAATGCCTTTCAATTGTCATTCATCTATTCCTCCATCTATGTATAGAAATTCAACATTTTCAATGATCTCTTCCTATTATTTTAACAGAAATCTCCGGAAGAAAAATTTCATTTGCATGTCAATTGCTGAATCGCAACCTTTTCCCTAATTAATCTATCAACCTGACAATTTTAAAAAAAGCATAGTGATAATCATTCACTATGCTTTTTTACTAGTTATGATGTTTTTTTCTTTTTGATTTGACCAATACCAAGCGCTTTTGCTTCTTTGTTTAAATCTTTTAATAAACTAGCTGTCATTAATGCCATTACGACAGAGAACGGTAGCGCTGCTATAATCATGGTATTTTGTAACGCTTGAAGTCCGCCAGAGTATAAAAGCACTAGCGCAATAACTGTTAGCGTAATTCCCCAAACCAACTTAACGCTGTTTGCAGGGTTTTGTGAACCATTTGTTGTCATCATTCCAAGCACAAACGTACCTGAATCTGCTGATGTAATAAAGAATATAGCAACAAGAATAATCGCTAAGATTGACATAAGAGTTGCTAGCGGATAATTTGCAAAAACGCCAAACAGAGACTCTTCTGTTGCCAGCTTTGAAAGTTGTGCAATACCATCACGCTCTAACGTTAACGCAGATCCTCCGAATACAGAGAACCAAAGGAAACCAATTAGAGAAGGTATCATTAACACAAAAATAACGAACTCACGAATTGTACGACCTTTTGATACGCGTGCGATAAAGATTCCAACAAACGGTGACCATGCAATCCACCAAGCCCAATAGAAAATTGTCCAGCCGTTAATCCACTGACGGTCTTCTTCATTTAATGGTGCAATACGGAAGCTCATGTTCACTAATGTTTGCAAATACTTCCCAATCGTATCTGTAAAGATATTTAGCGTAAATAGCGTTGGGCCTAATATAAACATTAACGCAAATAAAGCAAAGGCTAAAATCATGTTTGCATTACTTAAAATCTTAATTCCTTTTCCTAATCCCGTTAAGGCTGAGACAATAAATAACACTGTTACAACAAGAATAATAATGAATTGCGTCACAATATTCGATGGCACATCAAAAAGATAAGACAAACCACCGTTAATTTGAACCGCACCAAACCCAAGCGTTGTGGCTACACCAATTACAGTGGCAATAACTGCAATAACGTCAATAATTTTACCAAGTACGCCATCTGCATATTTCCCTAAAATTGGCTTTAGTGTTGCGCTGATTAATGCACGCTCTCCTTTTCGGAACGTAAAGTATGCTAGACACATCGCAACAATACCATAGATAGCCCAAGCATGAATTCCCCAGTGGAAGAACGTAAAGCGCATTGCGTCTTGCAGACCTTGGTCTGTCCCTACTTCTCCTGTTGGAGAGCTGATCGCATAATGGCTAATAGGCTCAGCTGTGCCCCAAAACACAAGACCGATTCCCATTCCTGCACTAAAAAGCATGGCAAGCCAGGTTGAGCGTGAAAACTCAGGCTTGTCCTCCTGTTTCCCGAGTTTAATTCGACCAATCGGACTTACTAATAAATACAAACAAACTAATACAAACAAAGACACCACAATTAAATAATACCAACCAAATGAATCTGTAATAAAACCTTGGATTGCTCCCGTCACGCTCTCAAGCGTTTTGGGTGCACTCACACCAAAAATAACTAATAATGCCATGATGGCAATAGAAACATAAAAAACTGTTGAAACTTTTTTCATTTGAAATTAAAAACTCCCATCTTTGATAAATTCGCAGAGGGCTTTACTTCAATTGGAGAACACAAACAATATGCAAAACCAAATAGAAAACAATATTTTTTTATGAAGCAATAATAACTAACCCTTAAAGATTGCGTTAAGACGTACTTAAGCTACATCATTTTTACTTAGCTAATATTCCTCATGTAACACTAAGCAACCAAGACCTACCTGCGATCTACTTATGCAGGACGGTTTGTTGACTTGGAATTTATGGAACTGGTTGTATGGTGAAAAGTTTGTTCTTGCTTCTTTCGTGGGCATGCTTTTTAGCATTACGTTCTTTAGGTAATAAGGGGGATTGGTGTATTGCCACAGTATATAGTAACATATCTCTACAAAATTGTCTGTTTTTTAGTGATATTCTTTTACACCTTACCTGTTCATCTCTTAATACTTCAGCTCGTACACTAAAAATCTTTCGAGTGAATTTCGTTGCGATAAACCTTGAATCTCGATTTCTTCCTTTAGCTGAAAAGGCGTGCGGCGCGTTAAGAAATCAGTATAGTCCTCTGAGCTATAGTAAAGAATAATTGTTACGGGTCGATATGCTTTTCCTACTGAATCTAAGATATTCCCAACGACTTTCATAAAAATTTGAATGGAAAACGGATTAAAAAAATAAAAGACAGTATCTCGAATATCAATTTCATACTCTTCTGCTAAGCAGCAGTGAAAGGACAATTCAGCTCGGCGATGGTGATATTTCTTTAAATAACTTCGCTTATTGAGAAGCGCTTCTTTGTATAATTCTTCATTCATTTCAATCCCAACTACAGATGCTTGATAGCGGTAATGCAGGTAAAAATTTAATCGCCCTTTTCCACACCCAAAGTCGACAACTCGATCCGAAGAGCTCAGCGATACCTTCGCAAATAGCTCATCAAGGCCTTTGTATGGTGTAGGCTCATAGCGATGATAGTGCAGTGAATCGTAAAAACCTTGTTGATTTCCACTTGTTTGTATATTTAACAGCTCGTCATAAAAATGATCTGTCATGTTAAGACTCCTTTTTGTTTGCCCCATACATTAATACCTACTTTCCCATTCTTTCAAACCTATTTCTATTCACTTCAAATAATTTTATTTCAAATAGCTTGATTTTGGGTAAAAATAGTCGAAATAATAAAGAGAGTTTGTTTAAAAGGAGCAAATAGTAATGATAAACAAAAGTGCTAGCACACAGGTGTTAAACCAAGATTCAGTACTCGGTGCGTTAGAGAAATCTTTAGCGATGATTGAATTTGACTTAAATGGAGAGGTACTTTGGGTCAAGCAGCTCATGCTGGTGAACATGGAAAAGGCTTTGATGTAGTTGCAAAAGAAGTGCGAAACTTAGCTACCCGAGCAAACGAATCAACAAAAGAAGTTCACAGTAAAGTAGAAGAAATAACGTCTTTTGTACACACCATTTTAAACGCGACAAACACTTCTGAAAAAGCACTTACATCAAGTAGAGAGCAAATGGAGAAAGCAATCGCTAAATTTGCTTCAATTGATGAAGCTGCTAAGCACTGACAAAACTGGTAGAGGCATAAGAACTTTTCACACTAAAAAAGCCTGAAAATTACCTCAGGCTTTTCATTATTACTTCCACTCAGCTACGCGATTGATTGGTAAGCGAACTGATGGATGACCTTCATCTACTGCTTTACCGATTGAAATAAGCATAACTGGTACGTGGCGCTCTTTGTCCATTCCAAATACTTCTGTTACTTTTTCTTTTTCATAGCCACCAATTGGGTTTGTATCATAGCCATACGCGCGTGCTGCTAGCATAATTTGCATAGATACAAGACCACCATCAATTAAGACAACATCCTTCATATCTTCGTTTGAAATTGTTTCAAAGTATGAAGAAAATGCTTGTTTAATATTGTCTTTTACGTCTTGTGGCATATAGCCTACTTCTACTGCTTTATCATAAATTTCATCGAAGTATTCAACGTTTTGAACATCTCCAAATACAGCAATAATGGCTGCAGATGTTTCAACTTGAGTACTATTGAACTTAGCTAGTTCTGCAAGCTGCGCTTTTGCTTCATCGCTTTCGATTACTAAAAAGCGCCATGGCTGCATGTTAACTGAAGATGGTGCAGTTGTTGCCACGGTTAGAATTTCTTCCATTTCCTCACGGCTGATTTTTACAGTTGGATCGTAACGTTTAATTGAGCGACGCTCTTTTAAAATTTTATTAAAGTCATTTGTTGTTTGCATGTTAAATCTCTCCTTTTATTGTTATTTTTATATAACTACTTACTTAAAGTTATCTACTTTTATTAATGCAATGTCTATTACCTTACTCTCATTTTCTTATTTTGTAAAATAATTAGCCTTTCGAAATAAATAAAAAATATTTTCTGATAAAAACCGTCACATAATAGACCAAACTTGTACATTTATTCCGTGTTAAAATAAAGAATGCATTCTTATTTTTAATTATTGGAGATGACCTAAGATGTTCTGGACAGTTATTGTTATTGTTGTTGTCAGTGCTCTTAAACTTTTAATTACGTGCCTACCTAACACAGTCGTAGAATGGCTTCACGGTAAGTTCAAGCTACACCCTACCTTATCCATTGATTCAGCTATTGTGAAAAGAAATGGAAGCACCATTGAAGGTGAAGAAAAAGCACAAATTATTGAAGCCTTTAACAAAGCGACGTTTCTAGATCAATACTATGTACACGATGGGAATCGTACTCACTACCTTAACCTTGAGCGAAACAAAACTCCCATTATTATTCACAGTGTAAACGGCAAACATACCTTTGAACTGCTTATATACGGCTACAGCGATCATGTAGATGTGGTGAAGAAATCCAAAAAGAAAGTACTCGCGTACCGCATGCTTTCAGACGAGTTTCAAACAAATATGCACGTATCATAAAAAAACAAGGTGAAAATTCACCTTGTTTTTTTATGATATTAAATTATGATAAAGCGTACATCTTGTTCTTCCAAAATGCGTGCAGTTAAACGTATCACGCTCTTTAAACACTTACTTTTCCTCTCACTTCTCACCCAGGGCAATTCTCAACCCAATCAGTGTAAACAAAGAGCCTTCAATCAAGTTTATTTTTTGTGAAATTGCTGGTCGTTTACGTAAGACGGTTCCCACTTTACCTGCAAATAAACTGATTACCGTAAAGACAAAGAGCGCCTGAACTAGAAATGTGATGCCATATACCAGCATTTGAAACGCTGCGTTTCCACCGCTAGCAGTAACAAACTGCGGTAAAAATGCTAGAAAAAACAAGGATACCTTCGGGTTTAAAATATTCATGATAATTCCTTTTTTGTAGAGTGCATCATAACTCACTTGTTGAGTCTTCTGTACTTCTAAAGGAGAGCTTTTTGCTGTAAATGCTTTATAAGCTAAGTACAGTAAATACGCAGCTCCCGCATATTTAATGATAGAAAATGCTAAAGATGATTGATATAAAAGTGCGCTTACGCCTAAAACAGTAGCTAAAATATGAACAATCAGACCTGTACATAAACCAAATGCCGTGGCAATACCCGCATTTTTCCCATTAGAGATACTTTGAGCAAGCACAAATAGGTTATCTGGCCCTGGCATAATCGTAAGCAATAGAGCTGCTCCTAAAAATGACAACCAAATTAAGAAATCCATAATCAAAACTCCTATGTATTATTTGCATTCAAACGAAAGAACTTTATTGAGTGTTCCCACCTCAACAGCGGGCATTCCACCGCTATTAAAACACGAGTTCGTTAACGTATTCAGCTCTTTATTATTAAAATATGACTCTGAAAACACAAGTGATGCTCCTACAACAAGTATGAAAGAAGAAATAATAGATAGCCTTTGAATATTTGTTAATCTTTTAATGATCCATCACCCTCTGTTTTTCTATATTTTAACATATATTCATACAAAAAAGCAGCATCTTATAATAGAAACTGCTTTTTACTATGATTTATTTCTTTTACTTTATCCACTGCACTACTTCGTCAAAGTCTCTTCTTGTTTTTTCACGCTTTGGATCTTCAACGCGATAACCAAATGCAACCATAACAGAGATATCGTATTGACCATCCTCAAGAAGTCCTTCTTCTTTTAAAAGCTCATGCGTTTTTTCATAATTAAAGCCTTCAATTGGACAAGAATCAACGCCGATTTGCGCTGCTGCTGTCATCATATTACCAAGTGCGATATACGTTTGCTTACTTGCCCAGTCAAACAGTGCACGGTCGCTTTCAAATAAGCGAGCATCTTCTTCTTGGAACGCTCTGAATCTTGGTAAAACAGACTCTAACACATCTTCTGGCATTTCTTTAACTGTTTTTTGATGATTCATTGCGTACTCTGAATCATAGCGTGCGTCTGTACGCGCTAGAATGATAACAAAATGACTTGCTGTTGGCAGTTGTCCTTGCGCTCCCCATGAAACTTCTTTCAAGCGACGTTTTAAGTCTTCGTTCTCAATCACCAAAAACTTCCATGCCTCATAACCTAATGAACTTGGAGATAAGCGTCCAGTTTCCATAATAAAACGGAAATCCGCTTCTGACACTTTCTTTGTTGGATCAAACTCTTTCGTTGCGTGACGGAAATGAAACGCATCTAGAATTTCTTGTTTTTTTGCTTCGTTGCTCATGACATATCCACCTTTCTTCTCTCATCAATTTCTATGTGTCATGGTAATGAATTTCATTGCAGAATACAACTATTTAGCTTTTTACAAAAAGATTAACTATCCCATATTTCCTTTGTATAATAAGGTAAAGCAGAATGAGAAGGAGATAAAGTAACATGATAATAAAAGTGAAAGAATGGGTTTCTTCACTATGTAACAATACACCGTTATCAAAAAACAATGCTATTATAAAAAAACAAACTTTTTACTTAACACTAAAAGAATTTGCTGATCAACCTCAGGTCTATATGCGTACCATGAACGAAGGTTTATCATTCGGATATGAAACTGTACAATGGGATGGGCCAATTCCTGCTTCTGAGCCAGTTATCCACCAAATTCATATTCTCTATTGGAAAGAAGTCGAACTTTTATCACATGTTCAACTCTGCGAAAAAATAACTAAGCTTTTGATTCAAACTATCGAAAAACGAAAAAGCGAATATGCAAGATGTCAATTTTGTAAAGACTTAGTGAGTCAAGAGCATCGATTTGATGAACAAACATGTCATAGTTGTGCATCTCGTCAATATGGAGTCGTGTATTAAGAGAAATTTAGCGATGAGCCAAAAAGGTATTTTCTTCTCTTTTTAACATTCAGCCTCCCTATTAACATAGCAGCTCTCATGATTTGGGTCATAACAATTTAGGTTATGGCTTTTTTCATCATTTGAAAATTCTTTTCACCAGCGGTATGTTTAAAAGAAAAGATTTCTTAAAGAAAACGAGGAGCTTATATGAAAAAGATTCTACTTGTCGATGATGATTTACATATTCTCCAGCTTGTAACTATTCACCTATCACAAGCTGGCTATGATGTAATACAAGCAAAGCACGGAAGCGAAGCGCTCGAAAGACTACAGGAAGAAGACATTGCTCTAGCCGTCGTTGATGTAATGATGCCTTTTATAGATGGCTACACTCTGACAAAAGAGATTCGTCGCTTATATGACCTTCCCGTTATTTTGCTCACTGCAAAGAGCCAAATTGAAGATAAAGAAGAAGGCTTTGCCGCCGGAACAGATGATTATCTTGTAAAGCCTTTTGAACCAAAAGAGCTGCTGTTTCGCGTTCAAGCACTTTTAAGAAGATATGCAAAAGAAGATGATGCGTCTGTTATTAAGCTGGGCCAAACGATCATTAATAAAAGAAGCTACGAAGTCAAAGTTGGAACGAAAACGCTTCTTCTACCGCTGAGAGAATTTGAGCTACTGGCCTTTCTCGCTTCTAATTCCATGCGTGTTTTTTCCAGAGAAAACCTGATTGAACACATATGGGGCCTTGACTATGAAGGTGATGCAAGAACGGTAGACGTTCATGTTAAACGGCTGCGCGAGCGTTTTACAAACCTAACAGAAGACTTTCATATTAAAACGGTTCGCGGAGTTGGCTACTCATTGGAGACGAAACGATGAAGTCTCTTTATAGCAAATTTGTTATCATTACCGCTAGTATCATGCTCCTTAGCAGCGTGTTGGCTTTTTTAGGTTCGAACCTGTACTATCAGCAAAAATTAAAGCCTTCAAACGACGCAAAGAATACGGAAATTGCTCTTGATATCGCTGAATTTATCAATGAAAACCCACACATTCAATTGAGTGATTACCTTGAGAATATCGCTGAAGTAGGGTATCAAATTTATCTCGTTGACGCTGGTGACACCGAACGTTTTTTTGGAGCAGCATTTCGAGATACAGCATTAAAAAATGAAGTCAAAGCACAGGTTTTAAACGGTGAGATCTATCATGGAATGCGCCAGTTCCCCAAGCAAACGTTTGTAACCGGATTTTTTGCAAATGAGCTTACTAATACAATCGGTGTTCCAATTACGCATAACAGCAAGTCATATGCCCTCTTTTTACGACCAGACATCAAGCTTTTGTTCAATGAAATGCACCTATTGCTAGCATGGCTACTTGCGCTCACTATTTTACTTAGCATCGTTCTTGTCTTATTTAGCACGAACTATTTGGTAAAGCCCATTTCGAGCCTAACGGCAGCAACAAAAGCATTAGCTGCTGGAAATTTCCATCCTAAGCTTCAAACGAAGCGAAACGATGAGCTTGGTGAACTGTCAAAAAGCTTTTTGCAAATGGCTCAAAAGTTAGAACAGCTAGATGATATGCGAAAAGAATTTATTTCGAACATCTCTCATGACATTCAATCTCCGCTGTCTACTATTAAAGGATATACCGGCCTTTTAGAACAAGACAGTCTAACAAGCGAGGAAAAAGTTCAATATATTTCTGTCATTAACAGTGAGATTAATCGATTATCAATTTTAACCAAACAGCTGTTACTTCTCGCTTCTCTTGATCGAAACGAAGACATGATGAAGGCACAGCGTTTTCATGTCGGAAAACAGATTGAGAACCTAATTAAAACGCACCAGTGGGCAATTAGGGAACGGGACTTGATGATTACCTACTCCCTTCCAGATATTACAATCACGGGAGATCCCTCACTGCTGAGCACCGTCTGGGATAACCTGTTAACCAATGCGATGAAATACAATAAGCCTGGTGGAACGATTGATGTTTCAATAAAAGTTGCGCATGACTATTTAGTAGTCTCGTTCCAGGATACAGGAATCGGTCTAAGTACTTCACAGCAAAAGCGTATCTTTGATCGCTTTTACCGTGCTGATACCGCTCGTTCACAAACGGTCGAAGGAACGGGACTTGGTCTTTCAATCGTTTCAACAATCATAAAGCTTCATAACGGCGAAATTAAGGTAGACAGTCAAAAAGGTGAAGGCACATTATTTCAAATTAAACTTCCTATTTCCTAAAGCTACATCCTGATGGATGGGGCTTTTTTCATTTGTAACCTGCCGTTCATCGTCCATTCACAAACAACTTATACACTAAAAGTACGAAATCAAATTGGAGGAGATTTTGATGAACATCGCATGGAAAGAAATCAAAAAAAACAAAGCAAAATTCCTTATACTAGGCTCCATTATCTTTCTTGTAAGCTTTTTAACCTTTATTATTTCTGGCCTTGCAAACGGTCTGTCAAAGGATAATGCAGCACTCATTAAAAACTTGCCTGACGGACAGTTCTACATGACGAAAGAAGCAGAAGAAACGTATAACCTCTCGTCAATTGACCGTTCTGTTCAAGAGAGTGTTCTAAACGAGTATAAAGACGCTGTCGCTTTTTCAATTGGAATGGGTTTTGTGAATGATGAACGAGATAAACAACGTAGCGTTTCCTTTGTCACATCAACGGATTCAAAGCTCTTTCCGAATCTAAATAAAGGTGAAGTTATCCTAGACTCCTCCTTGAAAAAAGAAGGAATCAAAGTTGGGGACACGCTTACTCATGACCAGTATGATGGAACGTTTGTGGTGAAAGGCTTTGTCGATGAAGCCAAATATAGTCATACACCCGTTGCTTATATTAATGAGGTGGACTACCAAGGAATGTTTGCCACAGAAGACCTGCAGCTGATTTTCTTGCCGAACATAGATGAAGCTCCGTTTGTTAATGGACTTCAATCTTTTTCAAACAAAGAGTTTTTAGCTACCATCCCAAGCTACAATGCTGAACAAATGTCATTGAATATGATCATTTGGTTTTTAATTGTCATTAGCTGTATGCTGTTTGCCATTTTCTTTTATATGATGAACGTTCAAAAAATTGGACTGTACGGAATTCTAAAAGCAATTGGGATGAAAACGAGCAGATTGTTTACAATCATGTGGACGCAAATGCTGATTATAACCGCTGCTTCTATTCTATTGTCCATTGCATGTAGTCAGCTATTCAACCTAATAGCACCTGAAGGAATGCCTTTTAGCTTACCTGTTCTAACTACTCTTCAACTTGCTGGTGTGTTTCTCGTTATCGGCTTTACCGGCTCGACGCTATCGGGTATTCAAATTAAAAAGATTGAACCTTTAAAAGCAATTCAACAAGGAGAGATGTAAAATGACGACTTTTACAATAGAACATGTAAAGAAATCGTTTACTAACGGAGAACGAAGGGAAGATATTTTAAAAGGAATTGACCTTTCATTAAAAGAAGGTGAAATCACTGCTCTTGTTGGTGCATCAGGTTCTGGAAAAAGTACGCTCCTTACAATTGCAGCTGGACTGCAGTCCGCATCAAGTGGACACATTATATTTGAAGAAAAAGACTTAGTAACCATGAACCCTGAGCAAATGCGGAAATTGCGTGCAATCAAGTTTGGGTTTGTGTTTCAATTTGCTCACCTTGTGCCATTTTTGACGGTTGAAGAACAGCTTCTCTTAATGTTAGATATAGCGGAAGTATCGATGTCAAAACGTGAAAAGAAGCAAGAAGTACAGCATATCTTAAAACTTGTACAAATGGAACATCGAAAGAACGCATACCCTCCCTCTTTATCAGGAGGAGAAAAACAACGCGTCGCAATCGCTCGAGCCATCATTCATCAACCAAAAATACTGTTTGCTGATGAGCCAACAGCAAGCCTTGATTCAAAGCGTTCAAAAGACATCATGGCTCTTTTACAAAAGTTAACAAATTCACTGAAGATAACAACGCTTATCGTTACGCATGATGAAGAAATGCTTATCTATGCAAATCGTGTGATTCGTATGAGCGATGGCGTTATTATGCAGGATTAACTCAGCGACCTTTTCACATCTCCCATGGTGAAAAGGTTCTTTTTTACTGTCTAGACCGTTTACCAATAAAAAATCTTTAAGATGCTAATCCTACATCATATAGTGTCATTTTTAATTTATCTTTTCAACGTACGATACATAATGAGCCATATTCAGTTACTAATTTACTACGTCACACCAACTAGAAAGAAATGAAAGAAGGAATACTTATGCAGGAACAAAAATTAGCAAGAGGTTTAAAAAATAGACATGTCCAATTAATTGCTATTGGAGGTGCTATTGGTACAGGGCTATTTCTCGGATCAGGAAAGTCCATTAACTTAGCGGGACCGTCCATTTTGTTTGCTTATATGATTACAGGACTAATTGGGTTCTTAATTATGCGCTCGCTGGGTGAATTACTCTTAACCAACCTTGATTATCATTCTTTTGTCGATTTTGTTCGTGATTATTTAGGAGACATGCTTGGGTTTATTACGGGTTGGACCTATTGGTTCTGCTGGGTCTGTATCGCTATGGCTGACTTAACAGCTATTGGGCTTTACACTCAGTATTGGTTTCCGTCCGTACCGCAATGGATACCAGGTCTCATTGCGCTTGTCATTTTACTCATGATGAACCTAGCAACGGTCAAGCTATTCGGTGAGATGGAGTTTTGGTTTGCATTAATTAAAATCATTGCCATATTAGCTTTAATTATTGCAGGTACTTTTATGATTATTAGGGGTGCGTCGACACCAAACGGAACTGCTAGCGTAGGGAATTTATGGAATCGCGGAGGCATGTTTCCAAATGGTTTGAACGGATTTATTCTCTCATTCCAAATGGTTGTATTTGCTTTTGTAGGAATCGAGCTCGTAGGATTAACGGCAGGAGAAACAGAGAATCCCGAACACAATATTCCCCTTGCCATTAATAATATCCCTATTCGAATTTTACTTTTCTACATCGGTTCTCTTTTCGTCATCATGAGCATCTATCCTTGGAATGATGTAGATCCATCTCAGAGTCCCTTTGTTCAAGTATTCGCTGCAATCGGAATTATTTCAGCTGCGACAATTGTTAACTTTGTGGTCTTAACATCAGCTGCGTCTGCGGGAAATAGTGCTGTATTTAGTACAAGCCGCATGGTTTATTCCCTAGCTAAAGATCAGGATGCACCAAATTCTTTAGCAAAAATAAACGAGCGACAAGTTCCCGCAAACGGACTCTTTTTCTCAACTGTGGTCATTTTAATCGGAGTTGTCTTAAATTACACCATGCCAGAAGGTGTATTTACCTTAATCACGAGTATTTCAACCGTATCATTCATTTATATATGGGGGATTATCGTTATTTGTCATATGAAATACAAAAAAGATCGCCCTGATTTAGCAAAAGAAAATCCATTCAAAATGCCGCTTTACCCGTTTACTAACTATTTAGTTTTAGTCTTTTTAGCATTTATTTTAGTGGTATTAACACTCGCTCCGGATACGCGCGTTGCACTGTTTGTCACGCCGCTTTGGTTTATTTTGCTCGTTGTTCTCTATAAAGTTAAAAAAACAAGACAAGATTCTTTACATCATTGACAAAATGAACAAAAAGCATCTTCACTAAAAATCTAGAAAGTGAGGATGCTTTACTTTATAAAACTTATTGACTTATTCGATGCCTAGCTTCTCAATTCGCCTCATTAATCGTTCTTTATATATGCCAGAAGAGAAAGCTGTTTGATCTAAATAGTCTTCTGCTTGGTTTTCGTATTCGTCTACCTTTTCAAGCTCTTCTTCATTTCCTGTTTTAAAATACTCACCTGCTCCAATCATCAGCTCGCTGTGAGTATGAAACGCTTTTAATAGTAGTTCATGGTCATGTTCAAACATTTCTGGTGGCTTTACGCCCTTTAATTCTTTATAAATGTCTTCAAACTCCCCTTGTGCTCTTTCAGCAGGCTTTGTTAATTGTTTAAACTCTGAATCCCATTCCATGTTGACATCAACGGAGCTATTTTCAATTGAACTAGAAAACTGTTCTTGCACCGCTACATCCTTTACTAATAAATCGAGAGCGAGCTGTTCATATTCTGCTTCCGTGAGCTTTTTTGGAATCATTATGTAAATGATGACACCGATAATTAAAATAAGGCCAGCAATAGTGATTTTTTTATTGTTCTTTCCTGTACCTATCACTTCTTCTACACGCGATGCTGACGCGTTCTGCTTTTTTTGTACAGGTTCGCTTATCTTTTTACTTCGATTAATTACTGCACCACATCCGCTACAAAATTGATCTTCCCCTCCCAATGAATTTCCACAGTTCGTGCAAAACTTCATCTGCGCCCCCTCCTGTCTATTTTTTATACACAACTAGTAAAATTATACTACAAACAAACTGAGAGAGATAGACCAATTAACCTATTACATACTATGTTTGTACAGTAGTGTTTTTAAACGGTTTACATACTAAAAGGTTGAGGAATCCCCTCAACCTTTTTCATGCTCTTACCCTGCAAAAAAGCTAATAACTCCCAGCAGTACTAAAAGAATTAAAATAATCGAAATAACCTGCACAAATCTAAAAACAAATCGCAAACTAGAGTTATTGTTTCTTTGATCTAGCTTATTATTTAAGTCATCTAACTTTCTTTCTATTTCACTTAGACGGTCTTCTGTATTCATTTGACAACCCCTTCTATCTATTAAAAGTTGTTTATCATTATAGTACATGATAGAAATTTTTGTAAATACCTCTATGATGTTTATCCACAAAGACACCCTTTTAATAAATCCCATATTATGTTAAATTGGAATTAATATCCTTATTCATACTTAGAGCTTTATTAACGGAAAAGGAGGACATTATGCTAAATTCATATACGTTTATCATTATGACTACTTTAGTGATTCTTATTTTTTCTTATCTTATTGGACGAAAGAAAGAATCGTTGAGATATGTAATCCCCCTTGCTGTAGCAGTACTTAGCCTAGCAGGGTTTATAATTAGCTTACTAGTTGGAGGATGGGAAGGGCTTGGTTATGGGGCATTGAGCATCATGGTTTTTGTAGCTGCCGTGCTGTCTTTACTCATTGTGACAATTTCTCAAATGGTGAAGCGTAGAAGATAGTTGTTCCACATGGAACTATTTTACTTTCTCTAAGGAGGAATACTGTGCTATGGATATCGTTTTGGATTTTATTCTTGGAAATCTCTTTATTTTTATCATGATTTTATTTCTAGTATTCTTCATTAGTATTCTGATTAAGAAAAGAGTGCTGATTCTCACTTTTTCTATCTTCACGCTTATAAGTGGCTTACTTTTACTCATTTATGCTTTTAACACTATAACAGGGTTTGATTTAGTCGATGCACAAATGAAAAGTGTGATTGTAATTGGAATAGGACTATTACTCATTCTATTATCAAGTATTTTTATTATTAACCAAGAATTAAAAAGGAGACTGTAACAAATGGGATTTGATTTTTTATTAATTGCGATTGTTGTTATTGGGATTACGTTCTTTTTCTCTAAGAGATACAAGAAAACAGAAAAGGTTGATAAAGACTTTGCAGTTAGCTACTACAAGCTGTCTTATCGCCGAAAAATGATTCGTACGCTTACAAGTATTCCGTTCATCATCGTTGCTTGCGGAGTTCTGTACTACCTTTCAGATTGGCCTCTTCCCATATACTTTGGGTTTGTCGGTTTAATTAGCGTGATCTTTCTTGTTCAATGTTCAAGTTCTTTATAATTATAAAATGTGGAAAAAAGAAGAACAGGGCTAACTTTTAAAATAGATTATTTAGGCAACACTAGAGATACCCTTACGTAAAGAGATGTCTCAACATGAACTCATGGATGCAAAACGTAGATTTTTCAGTTATTTTATCTTTTATTGTGTTTGCCTTTGTATTACCTTGGCATATGCGGTTTATAAAAAAGGTAAACTAAAAACTTTACATATCGAGAAATATCGATTAATATAGAATCATGGAAAATAAACTTGTAGATATTTTTAAGGTTTTGGGCAATGAAACTCGTTTAGAAATGTTGAAGTGGTTAAAAGATCCAATGGAGCATTTTGATAAGCCTACTGCGCACCTGTCAAAAACTATTAGTGACAAAGGTGGTATTTGTGTGGGAGATATTCAAGAACGCGCAAACTTATCACAATCCACTACTTCGCATTATCTATCAATGCTTCAGCGCATTGGATTATTAGAATCAGAAAGACATGGAAAATGGACGTATTACCGCAGAAACGAAAAAAAAATTGCGGAGATTGCTGAAATCATAAAAAAAGAGCTGTAAGTTCTTTTTTTTTTGCTTTAACATATCTATAAATCTCGATATAAGGATGTGAAAGTATGAAATTTTGGATTTATATTGTGGCTGTGTTAGCTGGAATGTCCCTCAGTATTGAAGGGGCTATTTACGGTGTGCTAGGTCAATCCGTCGGAAAACTAGAAAGCAGCTTTTATAACTTCGCGGTTGGTTCTGTTATTTTAGGAATCGTTGTGCTTTTTTAGGAAAAGGTTCGCTTTCCTACGCGGCAAAAGCACCAAAATGGCAGCTTACAGGAGGAGTATTTGGCGTCATTTATTTAACGATTTTAGTTATTGGCGTTCCGCTTCTAGGCGTTGGCTTAACAATGATTAGCGTAATTGTCGGACAAATGGCGATGAGCATGGTTATTGAGCATAAAGGGTGGTTAGGTAGTAGCAAAACACCCATTACAAAAGAAAAAGTAATGGCCGTTGCGTTGATGGCAATTGCTTTACTACTCGTTTTTTAATTAATTAAAGGAGGTTTTACGATGAGTTTTATCTTGCTCATTGCAGCTGTTATCGGTGGCGTTTTACTTAGCGCTCAATCTTCCGTAAACGGCGTGCTCAGCAGAAAAGCCGGTACGTATGAAAGCGCGTTTCTTACCTTTGCAACAGGTACACTTGTTTTATTTTTACTTATTTTATTCTTTGGCAAAGGTGACGTATTAGCTCTTTTAGATGCGCCAAAATGGCAGCTAAGTGCGGTTTGGTTTGGGGTTAGCTATTTATTTTTAACTGTTTTAGCCGTTCCGCAAATCGGCGTCATTGCAGCCAACATTTCAACAGTTATCGGTCAGCTAAGCGCAGGTATTATTATTGATCACTTTGGATTCTTTGGCGGTGCACAAATTTCATTGGATTGGAAGCGTGGACTCGCTATTGTACTGATGTTAATTGCCCTAAGACTGATCTATGTTGGAAACAAAAAGTCTGTTGAAAAATCAACTTCAAAAGCTGCATAGACGATAAAAGCCACTCTAAGCGAGTGGCTTTTTTTGGATTATCTCTTTCTCAACACCGCGCGTACTGGACTTCCGTCCGCTTCCGTTAGTGAAAGTGGCAAAGCAGCTAGCTCATAGTCTCCTTCCTCAATAGCATTAAGAACAAGTCCTTCTAAAATATGAACGTTATGTGCCGCCAGCTCATGGTGCGCAGCTAGCTCTTTGCTATCAAGCGAGTCCACTGAAGGTAAGTCGATACCGAGTAAACTAACACTTTGATTTGAAAGATAAGCGGCTACTCCTAGATCGACAGGTGGAATAGACGTTGGAAAAGTCTCGCGATTTGTCCACGCACCGGTCTTGATAAGCAGTCGCGTTACCCCAGTTAAGTCGATTTTCTTTAGCTCTTCAACGCTTATACTGGAAGGATTGTGAAGATGCACAACTTTTGCTTCTCCAATATAAAGATTCACGTCTAAGTCCTTTACTTTTTTCCCTTCACTATCAAAATGAAACGGCGCGTCAATATGAGTACCCGTATGTACACTCATTGTAATTTCACCTACATTTACTGAGCTAGACTCCTCTTTACTCCAGCTCACTCTGTAGGAAAACGGCGTATCACCTGGTCAACATGCCACCTTGTTGCTGAGCAGCTGTGAAACATCGATCCATTTATTCATTATCTAGCACCCTTTCTATTTATCCTTATAGCTTAGTACGCAGACTCCATAATTCCGGGAAGAAGTGCTTATCGAGCGCACGCTTTAAATAGTTTACCCCCGAAGAACCTCCTGTTCCCGGCTTATTGCTGATAATTCGTTCAACGGTACTCATATGGCTAAAACGCCATGTTTGCTGCTGGTTACCAATATCAACAAGCTTTTCAGCTAACTCATAAAGATCCCAGTACTGATCAACGTTTCGATAAACTGTTAGCCATGCTTCATCCACAGCTCGCTTGCTTGGTGAATAACAATAAACAGCATTTCATCATGGTGATTCGAGAGGCGCTGCTGGCTTTGAAGCGCATAGATATCAGATGGAAATGTCAGCTCATCCGCTAAAATTTTGGTGCGTGTTCCGCTTGGTTCGTAAAACGTTGAAATGAGTTGATGAAGGTTCACAGTTGTTGAACCTGTTACAATAACCTCTTCAGGAAAGCCTCCTACAAGTGGTGCCATCATTTCACCGAGCTTTTCAGATAGTGAAAACCAAGGATGCTTACCCTGTGTCCAACCATCAATCCCCTTCTCTTTCCAATCTGTGATGACTTCCATCAGCGTTGTTTCCGCTGGCTTTGATAGAAGACCTAGCGAGTTTCCGTCCATATAAATAGCGTCTTGTTTGAGGTGAAATTCTTCTCGAAAAACCACTAATTCATCCTGCGCATTCTTTTGTTGAATCAAACATCGCAGCCTCCTCCTTTTAGCATTTGTAATCGCTATCTTAACCAAAGATTATCAAAAAATATGACATGATGTCAATATTATATTTCCGAAAATTATAAACATTTTAACAACTATCTCTTTTCCTTTTATGAGATTTTCTATATGCTAGAAACTAAAGAAAGATGGAAGGGAGCATACATCATGACAGAGCATAACGTAGAAGATAAACGACATTTGCGTTCGATTAAAACGCGCCAAAAACTATTACAAGCAGCCAAAGAAGTATTTATGGAAGAAGGCTTTCAAAAAACAACCATTAAACAAGTTATTGAAAAAGCAGAAGTTGGCTATGGAACAGCATACGTTCATTTTAAAGGAAAAGAAGAACTGTTAATCGTACTCATGGACAGCGTCATGGCAGAATTCTATAAGATTGCAGAAACCTCCTTTTTTCCACAAACAAAAGAGGAAGCAACGAACATCATCCACAGGCAAACGAATGCTTTTTTACATATGGCTGAGCATGAGCGCAGTATGATGCAGGTATTCGAACAAGCAATCGGCATCTCTCCTGTCGTGTCGGAAAGCTGGAAGAATATTCGAAGGAAATTTATTCAGCGCATCTCACAAGATATCGCTTATGCCCAAGAGAAGGGACTTGCTAGAGATGAATTAAATCATGAACTAGTGGCAAGAGGCTGGTTTTTCACCAATGAAATGTACCTCTGGGATATCGTTCGGCATGAATACGAAAGCTCCATTGAAGAAATTGCGCGGAACATCGCATCTGTTTACATTCGAGGGCTATATAAATAAGAAAATGCCCACAGGGGCTTTTTCTTATTTGTCTTTTAACGTACGTTTTAAGAACTCACGCGTACGTTCGTGCGTTGGATGATTAAAGATTTGCTCAGGAGTACCCTCTTCTGCAATAACGCCTTTATCCATAAAGACAATGCGATCCGATACCTCTTTAGCAAATTCCATTTCATGCGTTACGATAAGCATTGTTAGACCTGACTCTGCAAGCTCCTTCATAACCTTTAATACTTCTCCCACCATCTCAGGGTCTAAAGCCGATGTTGGTTCATCAAATAAAAGGACATCCGGCTGCATGGACAAAGCGCGAGCAATGGCCACGCGCTGCTTTTGACCACCTGAAAGCTGTCTTGGCTTCGCATTGATGTACTGATCCATCCCCACGACCTTCAAATAGCCTAACGCTACCTTTTCAGCTTCTTCTTTTGAACGCTTTAACACTTTGACTTGTCCTACCACACAGTTATTTAAAACATTATGGTTATCAAATAAATTAAACTGTTGAAAGACCATTCCTAAATTTTTACGATACTCAAATAGATTATGCTGATCATCCAGAACATTTTCCCCGTTATAAATAATTTGGCCACCGTTCGGCTGCTCTAATAAATTGATACAACGAAGGAGCGTTGATTTCCCCGAGCCCGAAGAACCAATAATGGTCACAACTTCTCCTTTGTTAACAGAGAAATTAATATCTTTTAATACTTCATGACTTCCATACGCTTTGTTTAAATGTTGAATATCAATTACTTGTTCCATTTTCTTATACCTCCTTACCCTTCATTATCGATTTTGGTCCGTTTTAATCATCGTGTAGCTGTCGGGTCCGTCTAATTTACGCTCAAAGTAGCGCAGAATTTGCGATACTATAAACGTCATGACAAAGTAAATCATACAAGCAACAAAGAATGACTCAAAATATCTAAAGTTGTTTCCTGCTACTGATTTCGTGACAAAGTATAGCTCGGAAACGGAAATAACGTTTAATACCGACGTATCTTTAATGTTAATCACAAACTGGTTACCCGTTGCTGGTAAGATATTACGAATGACTTGAGGTAAAACAACGTTCATCATTGTTTGATAATGATTCATGCCAATGGCTTTGGCTGCCTCAAACTGTCCTTTATCAACGGAAATAATCCCGCCACGTACAATTTCAGCCATATATGCTCCTGTATTAATTGATACAACAATAACCGCTGCCAACATCACGTTCATATCAAAGCCAAATGCAAGCGCTGAACCATAGTAAATAACCATTGCTTGCACAATCATTGGCGTACCTCGGAAAAATTCAATGTATACAGATAAAACGAAATTCGTTACCTTCAATCCTGCTTTTTTCAGCCCGCTCGTTGGCGTTGGAACAGTTCGGATAATACCAGCAACTAACCCAATGACCGCCCCAATAATGGTACCTGTCAGCGCAATTAATAGCGTCATCCCAGCTCCGCGTAAAAACATTGGCCAGTTTTCTGAGATGATTGTAATAACCCATTCAAAACTCATCGTTCTTCCTCCCTTACCTCATTACAAAACCGACTGTATGTAGATACAGCCGGTGTTATGTCATCATTATTTTGCTGCAGGTTGGTTTTTGATTGCCGCATCCATAATGCTTGTGCGTTCTTCTTCTGAAATACCTTTTAAGATTTTGTTGATTTCTTCTTTTAGCTCACTGTCTTTTTTAAGACCCACGGCTACAGCTGTATCGTCAGCTGATGTTTTGAAGCCATCCTTGAATTCAACCATTGCAAAATTATCATTTGCTGCTGAAGCACTTACTGCTTCAGGTCGCTCTGATACATAACCATCAATAACTCCTGATTCTAGCGCTACGCGCATTGCTGGGAAATTATCCATTGCTGTTTCTTTTGATACACCTTTAATTTGATCAATGACGGAGTAGTGAAACGTGTTTAATTGAGCCGTAATTTTTGCGCCTTTGAAATCTGCAATCTTCGTAGCACCTTCATACTTACTACCTTTTTTCACAACCATTACTAGGTTTGAATTATAGTAGTTATCAGAGAAATCAATTGTTTCTTTTCGCTCTGCAGTCGGTGACATTCCTGCCACAATCGCATCAATTTTACCTGATGTTAAGGCTGGTACAAGACCATCCCACTCAGTTTTTACAATCACTAGCTCTTTGCCTAATCCATCAGCAATTTTCTTAGCCATCTCAACATCATAGCCGCCTGCATACTGTGAGCCGCCCTTAATTTTAACCGCTCCGTTTGAATCGTCATTTTGAGTCCAGTTAAATGGTGGATAGCCTGCTTCCAAGCCTACCGTAAACGTATCAGCGTCTCCTGAACCCGATGCTGACTCACTGCTTTGACCACAGCCTGCTAATAAAACGACTGCTGAAAGCAATAATGTTAAGAAAAATCCTGCTTTTCTTTTCATAGTTTGTTTCCCCCTTATATCTTTTTAAGCTTTGAAGACAATAAAAAAACGACCCGAGATTTACTCAGGTCGTTTCATTCATCGTTCCCTAAAGTCCTCTCTTTTAAAAGATGAGATAGCACAACTCAATAAGCTGGTAAACTTATTGAGACAGTCCTGCAGTTCTTCACTACAGACCCAGCAAGCAATTGTTGAGAACAATTTACTCACTTCGGCGATATTTCCTTCTCTCTAGCTTCAACGTCTCTCAAACTCTGCTAAAGACTGTTAAATACCGCGCCTCTACCTCACTTGACTAAAAGTGAGGTCTTATTAAATTTGTTTCAAGTCTACATCTTTCTTCCTAATCTGTCAATATGGTTTTTATTGGATTATTTTCCAACTAATTCTTTCAGCTCTAAAAAAAACAATTTTATACAGAATAAAAAGGATGATTTAATGAATGTTGGTTTTTCTAAAGTTTCCACCCTTTACTTCGGCAACGTCATACACGCGCACAAAAGCATCCGGATCGATTTCGCTGATAATTTCCTTCATTTTACTTTCTTCTAAACGGTTAATAACACACGTAATCTCTTTGAACTTTTCGTGAGAATATCCGCCGTATACTTCTTTATATGTAGCGCTTCGACCTAGTCGATCACGAATTGTTTTAACCATTAAAACAGGCTCATTTGTAATGATTTCAAACGCTTTTGAACCGCTTAACCCAACTTCAACGACATGAATAACCTTTGAAGCGATGAAGTAAGCAATGGCAGAAAGAATGGCTCCTTGCAAGCCAAACACAAAAGAAACCACGATAAATACAAACATATTTAGAAATAAAATAAGATCACTTGTTCCAAACGGTGACTTTCGTGAAAGGAGTACAGCAAGCATATCAATACCGTCCAATGCTCCTCCATTACGCAGTGCTAGACCCATTCCAAAACCAAGGATTACACCACCTACAACGGTTACTAAAAGCGTATCTCCTTCAATAATGGCTGGAGTGTGATGCATAAGAGTTGTACTAACTGCTAAAGAAGCAATACCGATGGTTGAAAAAATAGCGAAGCTTTTTCCAATTTGCTGATAACCTAACCAGATGAAGGGAAGATTGATGATGGCGATTAAAACGCCTAGTGGAATTCCAAAGAGCTGTGAACCAACGATGCTAAGTCCCGTCACCCCCCCGTCAGATACGCTATTTGGAATTAATACTGTTTCTAACCCATAACCTGCGATAATGCCACCAATGATGACTAAAAGGCCCCGAAACAATAGTTTTTGTTTACTCGATTTTCGATGCTGTTTTAACGCATTCATGTAATTCCTCACTTCTAATATTTTTTGACACAAATAATTTTATCATAAAATCATCTTCATTTATAAAATTAAGGTATCTCTAAAAGGTACTAAGCATAAAAAACGTAAATAGCCAGTCATCGGTTCAACACCGACAACTGGCTATTTAACTACTTTAAAAATAGAAATAATTACAAAAACTTATTATAGCTCTTCGTCTTCATCTTCAGGCAATTCAGGTTCATACAGTCCTAGAAAACAACTTGTTGTAAAGGTAGCTTGTGTCATAAATAAACCTGTAGCAGCAACAAAATTATAAAGATACTTTTTCATTTAAATCAATCTCCTTTTTTATTATTCGTTAATAAGTGTTGAGAAAGTAAGTACGTAATAATTCCATATAGAACTAAAATAATGAAGATATTGACCCCCAGTTTTCTTTGCACTTTTAGTTGACTAAAGAATTTAACTGGACTAAATAGTGCGCTAACTAGACTAATGGGATTGGTAGTCGAGAGTGATACAGATTGTTTATTTTCCATTACTTCAGATTGATTCATCATGGTACTTTCTCATCCTCCTGTTTGTTCGTTGCTTCCTGAATAAATAGTACAATAAAAACCCAAAGAATAAACATTTTTTAGATATTGTGGTCGTTTTTTGTATTTTCAGGGGTTATTTTGCTAATATTAGTGACGAAAATAAAAAGACTAAATCCTTAATTTTTTAAGGACTTAGTCTTTTCTTACTTTTTTCTTCTAACAAATTCATATGTTGTAATCGAAAAAACAATAATTATAATCAAAGAGATGACCATAATATCCTTTACCTCTCCTTGATAAATAGCTAATATAAGTGGCGGTGAAGCGAATAGTAAAAACACGATAGTAGCCAGTATAAAGAATTTTTTAGTCATGCTGAGTGCCTCCTGACATATTTAACATTGAAATAAAGTAGTCTTCTAAGCTTTCATTTTTTGTAAAAACACTTGATATATCGCTTTCTATTTTCAAGATTTTTCCTTCATTAATAAAGACTAAAGAGTCACAAAATGTTTGTGCTACTTCTAGCTGATGAGTAGAGAGCAAAATAGAATTACCTGCTGATACATAATCTTTTAAAATTGATTTTATTTTTTTCATATTAATCGGATCAATACCCGATATGAACTCATCTAACAATAAGACGCTAGGCTTATTCAGTAAGCTGCCCATCAAAGCTAATTTTTTTTTTATTACCTAAAGATAAATTTTTAATTTTCTTATCGATTTCTTTCTCTAAATGATAGTAAACAACTTGTTTCTCTACTTCCTCTTTAGATAGATTCAAATCAGTTAATTCCATGATGAACTTTATATATTCTCGACCCGTTAACTCGTCGTATAAATACGGATGGTCAGGTATAAAGGTGACTTCTTTCTTCATTTTCTCTATGCTTTCATTATGCAAAAGCACCTTTCCCTCATCCGGTGTAAGGAGTCCCATTGCAATTTTCAACGTTGTGGTTTTACCCGCTCCATTCTGACCAAGAAATGCCGTGATTTTCCCTTTTTCAATATCAAATGAGATATGGTCTAATATGCGTTTGGTTTCAAACGATTTACTGACGTTTTGAAAGCTTAAAGAGTAGTTCATACAATCCCTTCTCTCTATAGGTTTATTTGTTCAAAGCTTGATTTTTTAACCAACAGTTTGGAAACGAGCGGCAGCGCTATTCCAACGAATAAAAGAAGAATCATTCCAGCCATGCCCCACTGAATGACGATATAACTTGAAACCCCAATACTACCCACTAAAAACAAAGCCGTAGGAAGCATCAATAGTGGAACCATTAACCCAACAGTCGCAAAACGGATCACATCTGCGACAATTTTTTTATCTGGATAATCATCTAGCTGTTCGATATTTTCATAATTAAAATGTGGTCTAAGTACCCCTGGCAAGAACATTAATAAAGCAAAGAAGAAAAAGCTAATAATATGCAATAACAGAGTCATGATACTTAACATGAGTGGCATTTGATTAACGAAAAAGAATAGGATATCTGCGACAATAAACAAAGGTAAACTTGTCAAAGCGAATAGATGAAATCGATATTTAAACACATCCCATAATGATTTTCCATTTAATAAATAAGTAATTACTTGCTTCCCTTCCCCGTCCACAGAAAACATGCCATTTAACTCGGTGAAAATTGAATATACATAGAAATAAGTTAGGAAAAATAAATAAAATGACATGATTAAAAAATAAATCTCTTCACTTTGATCAAGACTTTGCAGAAGACCTGTAATTACTCCCCAAATTACCCAAAATAAAAATGACCCTAGAACAACTGGAAACCGATAGCGTAAGTAATCCGTTCGATAATGATGCTTCGCTAAAATGGTTGTATACGATGTGCCAGGAATAACTTTAGATAAAAGAGTATTGAAAGCCTCTATTCTCTTAAAAGGATAATACGGAGTTCTTCTATGATGATTCATTTTTGATAAAATGGATAAAAGAACGATTACTCCTATAAAGAACATCGCTAGCTTCAGCAAGGCATGGAGTTGAAGGCCATTAAACAAAATGTCTGAAAACACGTTATACGGCATATAGGGATGTAAAAAGATGTTTGATAGTGGTGCTAAAATAGAAGAGATGACGTCTACTCCCTCATTGATCCACTCATTGTAATGTTCATAATTGACATTATTGCTCGTTAGAGGAAATTCCTTAATCCACGGAGAACTCATTTTTCCAACAAAAAACGCTGTATACACAATTAAAAGGCGAAGAATTAGGTTCGTTAACAATCTCAAAAAGAAATTCCATTTATAATGCTGTAGCTTCATATAATTGTTATGCAATATTGAAACAAGTAAAGTTAGCAGCAGGTAGCTTCCTAACGTTAAAATTAGTAAGCTAGCAAGATAAACTTTATTTACACCTGTAACAACGCCTAAAGCTAATAGAATTGGGATGTAGTTAAAGATAAAATCCTTCGTGTCCCACACAATCGATTCTAAATAGAGAAAGATGCTTGCTTTTCTTTGCTTGATCTTTAACGTAATCATTAACCATTCTTGGTCTTTGGATTGTATTTGCCATTTAGAAGAACTTACCCCCGAAATAAAGGCAAAAATCATAATCAAACAAAATAAAATGGACCAAAGAATCTCCCCATTTTGTTGTATGGAAGACAACGTCTTTAGAATTAGATTAATCACTAGACTTTGCTTCGCTTCACCATTTGTTAAATGTTCGTTAAGAACTACGTATTTTAAAAGGAAATACGTTCCGAAAAAAATCAAACATGAATTAATTATATTTTGAATAAAAAATAAGACCCAGAGGCTTCTTCCGACTGATAAATCTCTAAAGATTTTAATATAGTTCCATTGATTTTTCCATCGAATAAAAAGCTTCCATTTCAGCCATTTGCTTAGCATTTTTTCACCCCTCCACTATATTTCATTACAATATAGTAACTCAGAAAACTTCTTACAATAATTTAGAATAAACATACATATATGTCTATATATTCTGCTTATCTAGGAGATTTTTTGTCTTATCAGGGTCAAAATACCATCTGTTCAACTCGTTATATTAACCAAGTATTGCTATTTTTAGAAATAATTATCGCAATTAACATATTAAAAAAATTCAATATATGCTATTTTATATATCGTAAAGGGTTGTTAGCATAATTAAAAATAGGAGGTAAAAAGAATTAAAATGAACTTCTTCGTTGAAGTAATAGGCACCTTTTTAGAGGTTTTTTCATTAATATTTTTCTTGATTGCCTTTTTAGGTATTAAATTTTCGAAAGTAAAAGCACAGTTCATAGCAGTCAACTCAATCGGAGTAGCATCGATTATGCTGTTAAAGTTAACGACCAATTTTTCACACGCCATTACTTTTTTATGCAGCTTTCTCATTTTATTCATCTTAGGAAGCTTAATTTTTAAGATTAGCTTTTCTGCTGCCTTTATTTCAGTCGTACTCGGTTTATGTATTTTATTATTAGGAGAATTGATAGCGCTCCTTTTTTTAGGCAATATCTTTGATGTCATAAGCTTTTTGGAAGCTTATTCCTTTAAGAAAATGTTCATTGCGTTACCTCATATTCTATTAATTAATTTCATTAGCTTTCTATTTATTAAATACAAACTATCTTTCATTCCGCTAACTATTATTTACAAAGATCAAGATGATTTCTTTTATAAGAAATCTGGGCCTAAATATATCATCTTAACTTGCGTTACTATGGTACTTATCATTGTTGTAGCATTTACGATTTCGTATAATTTATTTTATTTACAACAAACAAATTCATCCATTTTATTCATTACAGTTGTATCTATCATTTATCTACTATTCTTTTCACAAATTATGCTCAAGCATAAATCTGAACGATTAGAGAAGCTGTTAGAAAAACAGCATGAAGTGGAAATTAAGCGGTACTTTCAAGTTATCAAATCTCAGCGGCATGATTTTATTCATCACCTTCATACACTATACGGATTAATCGCCCAGCAAAAGTTTCAGGATACTGAAGAATATATAGAGGAAGTCATTGAAGATGTGAGAAAAATAAATGAAGTCATTCCTATTCATCATCCAGCCGTTTCGGCTTTATTGTTAACTTTAAAACAGCAAGCATATACCAAAAATATTCAGATGTCCGTAATTGCAAAAGATAATTTAGCCCACATTCCTTGCAAAGTAACCGATATTAATCGCGTACTAGGGAATTTAATTTCAAATGCGATGGATGCTCTAACGCACGATAAAACACAAGATAGCTGGATTGAAGTCTTAATTGAGCTTGAGCATTTATCCAACGAATACATATTTACAGTAACAAATAGTGGAGAAATAGACTCTCACATTGCTTCAAAACTATTTAATAATCAGTTTACAACTAAATCAAATAATCATGAAGGTATTGGTTTAATTGCTACTAAGCGGATTATCGAGAAGTATGAAGGCATGATTTACTTAGAAACAACTAGTAACACTACGGCTTTTATTGCTAGGCTTCCAGCCATGAAAAAGAACAAAGCGATTTAAAGGAGAGAGACGGATGGATAAATATAATGTTTTAACCGTAGATGATCAGGTCCATTGCACGGATATGTTAAAAAATTTATTAACGCAATATCCATTTATTGAAAACATTTATAGTTATTCAGATCCCAGAGACGCACTAGCATTTATACAAACATCAGCGATTGATTTGGTTTTCTTAGATATAGACATGCCTCACATCAATGGTTTAAAGTTGGCCGAGACCATTAAACAGCAATTTCCTGATATTTTATTGATTTTTGTAACGGGTCACTCTGACTATGCTCTACATGGGTATGAATTATATCCTATCGACTTTTTATTAAAGCCTGTAAGCCCCTTACGACTTGAAAAAGCGTTGGTTCAGTTTCGTAACCAGCGCTCAAACAGAACCGTTTCTCAAGAACTTAATTTTGATCGCACACAAGAACAAGCGACAAAGAAAATCACGGTAAGAGACAAAAGCTCCATTCACTTTATTACAATCAATGAAATTAATTTCGTTGAAAAACGAGGCCGAAAATGTATTATTAGCGTAAAGGATAACAAAGAAATTGAATGCAGCAATACACTGAACGAGCTAGAAAAAATGCTAAGCAAACATCATTTTTTCAGACCGCACCAATCATTCTTAATTCCTTTATCAAAAGTAGCTGAAATTAAGCCTGATGAATATATGCGCTCCTATTTAATCGAGCTTGAAAATGTGAATGCTGAAATTCGAGTTAGCAAAAATAAATATAGTGAATTGCGAAATGCTATCAATTCGCACTTATAAGCATGCTGCATACCTTAGAGAAATGAAAAGACCCCTCTTTATGAGGGATCTTTTCATTAGTTAAACAATTGTTATCTACTCTTTCAGATCAGAACCGATAACCTCCAGCTTCTCTAAAGGCCAGTATGCAAGCTCTGCTTTTCCAACCACTTGATTGTATGGAGCGGTGCCAAGCATCGGGGACCTGCTGTCTAGGCTGTTGCGACGGTTATCACCCATGACAAACAGCTGACCTTTTGGTACAACCGTTTCACCCGTATAATCTTCAAGCTTAAAATCTTCTGTAAGAGGTTGTCCCAACAAACCTTTCTTAATTACAGACCCTGATATCTGTAAGAACTTACTACCTTCATGTACCTATGACTTATGCTTTTCCGTAAGAATGGTTTGAGCCAAGTTCTTGTCCAAATGCTCAAAATCATAATACGAAATGAGGTCGTATAGCTCACTTCTTGTCTGCATATCTCTTATTGCTTCTTTTTGGGTACCTGTCGCCTTGATTAAATCAAATATCCTTTCGTACGCTTTTGCTGCTACGCGAAGCGACGAGACGGGATAAATGACCATCTGAAAGCCCATATTGCTAAATTCTGTTGCTGTATAGTACGGTGTTTTTCCAAACTCCGTCATGTTAGCTAAAAGAGGCGCTTGAATTTGACTTTTGAATGTCCGAAACTCTTCTTCAGAGCCGAGCGCTTCAGGGAAAATAGCATCTGCCCCTGCTTCCACATATGCAGCTGCTCGTTTGACAGCTTCCTCCAGGCCTTCGCTACTGCGAGCATCCGTCCGAGCCACAACAACTAAAGAAGGAGCGACTTCTTTAATTAATCTGATCTTTTGTGCCATTTCTTCTATTGTTACAAGCTGTTTTCCATTGAGATGACCGCATTTTTTTGGAAGCTGCTGATCTTCAATCTGAACGGCTGCTACGCTGGCTTCAACCATTTCTCTAGCAGTACGAGCAGCGTTTAACACGCCACCAAAACCAGTATCAATATCAACCAGCACAGGTAAGTTTGTAGCTCGTATCACGTCTTTCGCCCGATCGGCTAGCTCTGTAGATGTTACAATTCCTAAATCTGGTAGTCCCCGACTTGCCGTATAAGCAGCACCTGATAGGTAAAGTGCTGAAAAGCCAGCTTGCTTAGCCACCAGTGCGGCCATAGCATCATGTGCACCTGGAAGTTGAAGGATTTCTTGCGCATCCATAAGCTGTTGAAATTTAGCAGCTAGCTCCTGTTGAGATAACGGCTGATTGACAATCCACGTCATGTAAGACCCTCCTTATTTAGATCAAAAACAATTGAACAAACTCGTTTACGCTCATGCTTTCAAGCTCCTCTTGGTTATAACAAACTGCTTCAATTTGCTTTTGCTGTTTGAGAGGAAAACGCGTTTTGATATTAGTTGAGAATTTTTCTTTAACCTTTGGAATGGCTTCATCTCTTCTAAAACGGTGCCCTAACGGATATTCACACTCTACTTCCTCTGTTTGTGTACCATCTTTAAAATGAATCTGCACGGCATTTGCAATCGATCTCTTTTTCGGATCCAGGTAGTCTTCGCTATACTGCTTATTTTCAACAACCTTCATCTTGCTGCGCAGCTCGTCAATTCGAGAATCAGATGCGACTTCGTTTTCATAATGATCGGCAACAATTGTTCCTTTAAGGAGACCAATCGCCGTAATATACTGCAAACAATGATCTCGATCGGCCGGATTATGAAGTGGCCCCTCTTTATCAATAATGCGAATCGCAGACTCATGCGTTGTAATTGTAATCGAAGCAATATCGTCTAATCGATTCACGACTTCTCGATGCAGTTTAACCGCACACTCCGCGGCCGTTTGAGCATGAAACTCCGCTGGATAAGACACTTTAAATAGCACATGCTCCATAACATAGGAATCAAGCGGACGACCAAGCGTTACCTGTTTTTTGTTAAATAATACGTCCTGGAACCCCCAATTAGGTGCAGACAACGCAGTGGGATAGCCCATTTCTCCTTTTACTGCCATCATAGCAAGCTGTACGCCTCTGCTTGTCGCATCGCCGGCAGCCCAAGACTTTCTAGAACCGGTATTCGGCGCATGTCTGTAGGTACGTAAGCTTACCGTATCAATCCACGCATTGGACAAAGCGTTAATAATTTCTTCACGCGTTCCTCCAAGCATTTTGGTAACAACTGCAGTCGTGGCAATCTTCACAAACATCACGTGATCTAATCCAACTCGGTTTAAGCTGTTCTCTAACGCCAGCACGCCTTGAATTTCGTGCGCTTTAATCATCATTTCAAGCACATCACGAACGGCCAGCGGCTCTTTCCCTTCTGCTACGCGTACGCGGCTAATGTAGTCAGCTGTCGCTAAAATACCTCCAAGATTATCAGAAGGATGTCCCCATTCTGCCGCTAGCCACGTATCGTTGTAATCCAGCCAGCGGATGATGCAACCAATGTTGAACGCAGCTCGAATTGGATCTAACTCAAATGACGTTCCCGGCACCCGACTGCCATTTGGTACAACTGTTCCTGGAACAATGGGGCCGAGGAGCTTTGTGCACTCTGGATAACTAAGCGCCAGCATCCCGCATCCAATCGTATCAAGCAGGACATAACGAGCGGTTTGGAACGCTTCTAAACTCTTAATCTCTTTATGAAGAACGTAATCTGCGATTTCCTCTAATAAAACATCCGTTTTGACTTGCTCATTCGTTTTCAACATGTGCATCTTTCCTTTCTCCTCAAATTTATTTATGATAGAAATGGGTATTCGCCAAAATATCCATTCGGTGAGTGGCCGTGAACAACCCCAAATTGTTAAAAGCGGCGCTCGCCTACATAATGTACGCGCGGTCTAAAAAGTCGATTATGTTCATGTTGCTCAATAACATGCGCACATAACCCTACCGTTCTAGCACTGAAAAAGATCGGTGTATAAAGTGAAATAGGAATACCAAGCATCCAATAGACAGGTGCTGCGTAGTAATCCAAGTTCGGATAAAGACCTTTTTCACGCTTCATAAGCTCTTCGCCCGCTTCGCACATGCGATAAAGACGATTATCTCCTTGCAGGTCGCATAGCTGTTTGAGCGACTCTTTCATCATTAAAGCCCGCGGATCAATTTTGTTCATATACACGCGATGGCCAAATCCCATGATACGCTCTTTTTTATAAAGCTTAGCGATCAGCAGCTCTTCAAATTTATCTACAGTACCAGCTTCTAAAAGCAGTTCCATTACCGCTTCGTTAGCTCCTCCATGCAGGTTTCCTTTTAAAGAAGCAACCGCTCCTGTCAATGCACCGTATAAATCAGACTGAGTAGAAGAAATGACTCTCGCTGTAAACGTTGAGTTTGGCATCTCATGCTCACTATATAAAACAAGTGAACGATCAAAGATTTGCTCTTCCAGAGATGATGGCTTCTTCCCCGTAATCATGTAAAAGAAATTTGCGCTATACGATAACTCTTTAAGCGGACGAATCGGCTCTTTCTTTTCGATTAAACGATAGCTGTTCGCCACAATCGCAGGCACTTTGCCTAACAGCTTGTAAGCACGGCTTTTATTTGCCGATAGAGAACGATTATCAAGCCTTTTATCAAAGCCTGAAAGAAATGAAATTCCTGTTCGCAAGCCATCCATTGGATGCGTGCCATTAGGGAGTAAGCAAAAGACATCCAACAGTTCATCTGGAATCTCGTACTCCCCTTTTAACATTTCTTCAACTAGTTCCTTCTCGTTAATATTCGGCAGCCTTTCTTCTAGTAAAAGGTAGATCATATCGAGGTAGCTCTTTGATTTTGATAGCTCAATCAGGTCATACCCTTGAATAATAATTTTCCCCTGTTGGGTATCAAGAAATGAAATCTTTGTTTCAGCAGCCACAACGCCTTCAAGCCCCGGAAAAAACCTCGCTTCAGTCTCCATCTCTCTTTTCCTCCATTCCAAATATCTCTTCACCTACTGTTTTGTAAGCCTTTTCAATATTGTGTAAAAAAAGAGCCTTCTTTTCAGCATCCCCCCTCTTGTCTACCACAAAATCTCTTAACTCCTGATAATAGTCTGAAAGTGTACAAGGGTTCTCTGCCACTACGTTATTCATAATGCTCGCTTTGAAGTAATTCACAAAATACTCAACTGATCCGTCCACAGCTGCTCACCTCCATCACGCGTACCCGCTAAAAAAGCAATAAAAAAACAACTTCCCAAAGAAGTTGTTAAGCCGCGAGACAATACTCAAATAAACATGTTTTTAAATCATTTTTAAAACATGTTTGTCACTTCGCACTTAACACCCCCTATCCGCGTAGGTATTGATGCATGCTAAAACAGGCAGGTCTCCTGGCTTATGATCATCGCTCTTCGAACCTTCCCATCTTCATTTCCATGAAAACAGTGGCTTTTTCGAATCGCTCCCAAATACAGTTGCGGGACAGCGTCGGATTCCAACCGAACTTCCCTTTTAAGCAGATGAAAGACACCTTTCACCTACACCTGTTTCTACATCGATATTATTTTCACTTTAAACATATCAAATTTTATAAATTTTTACAATTTTTATTTTCATTTCACTTAGCTAACACTGTACAACACTTCATTTTTCAAAGCACTTATCTTATAAATCCATTTATAACCTCTCTAGCAAAATCATAAATAAAATATAGAAAAACTGTTTTTTGTTAATTATTGGATAACAATTCCTGTATAATAAAGGAAAAACTTAAAAGTAAATTTGCTTTATGCCAAAGATGAAAGGAGCGATTTCATGAAAAAACGATGGATCTCCTGGTGGATTACGAACTGTTTTTGGGCCATGCTATTTGTTTTAGGCACTATTATGGTATGGACGCGAAAAGTGGACGGAGCGGGTGCCATTCAAACCCCTGAGGTCAAGCTTATATCCTTTGTTGTGTTAGTGCTTGCCTTTGTCATTCCGCTTGTGATTCAAAGTGTATGGCTTGTTGTTAATGTAAGAACGAGTAAATGAAACCCACCTCTCAATTCCGATCTTATAATCTCCCACTCTCCTATGTTATGATGAAACAAAACAGCTGTAAGGAGAATGAACCGTGAAGAAAAAAATAAAGGTCGTTGCCGCCGTTATTGAAAATGATCAAAACGAAGTCCTCTGTGCTCTCCGTTCAAACGACATGTCTCTACCGAACATGTGGGAATTTCCTGGTGGGAAAGTAGAAGAAGGCGAAGATATTTACTCTGCGATTGTGAGAGAAATCGAAGAAGAGCTTCACTGTAAAATCAAAGCAACGGAGCTACATAACGAACACACCCATGAATACGATACGTTTATTATTGAGCTCATTGCGATTAAAGCTGAAATTGTTGAAGGTACACCGCAGCCCACTGAGCATGCCAAGCTTGTTTGGTTAAACAAAGAAAATCTAGATTCACTTGTCTGGGCACCGGCGGACGTTCCGGCGGTTGAACTATTAGTAGAAAAGAAATAGCCTTCTCGCGATGAGAAGGCTATACTCTTTCCGTAAACTCCGTATACAGAAACGCTGGAATTTCATTTTCTAATTCTAAGATTACCGTAATCGGCTTTTCCCCGTGGTACTCAACCGTATTTCCTTTACCGATATAAATAAACGGTTCAGTCTTACCATCCATCTCACGATATTTTCGTACAAATAGATGCAGGTGAATACCTCTGTCTTTGTTAACTATAATATTCTTTCCTCGCTCAGACTTTTGGGTCGTACTGTTTGGCGTTTGCCAGTGGAACGTGCGCTTATCGATGAACTTATCCTGATAGTTAATGCTTTCTTTAATATCTTCTTCCTTATGAAGATCAATAAATAAGAAAAACTCTTTATCATTTGTCAATAAGCCAGAACCACGAAACGAGCTGTGCGTTTTCCGGTAGTTAGATAGTAGCGCTGGGTCCATCATTGTGTACTGTTCATACAGCTTTAAGTGCGGTACGCCGTAATCTCGTTTACCAAACTCTTTCTCGTAGCGGAAAATGCCGTAATCAATCGCATCTTTAATAAACGGCTTAAACTGGTCGTTATGTAAAACATTCGCAAAGCGCTCCGTTTTCACCGCTTCTTCTCCGTTAAAATCAATTAGCTTTAACTTAGAACGAAGCTGTCCACTATCATAGTACGCTTGATTTAATACTTCAAACGCGTGCCTTACCGTATCTTCTTCCACATCCTCTACGTATTTCAAGATTTCTTGATTGGCTTGCTTCAGTGAAACTTTGTCATGACTTAGTAAATATTTTAAAATCACAAACTCGTACACGCGCTTGATTGGTAGCTTACTAGACAACTCCTTCAAGGCACTTTCAAAGTCTTCATGAAGTAACAGAGTTTTCAGCTGGTCGTCTTTTTCGGTTTTCGCTACAAACTGAAGATATGACTTTTCTTTATTGATAAACTTCACTGGGTCAGGCGCTCCATCAAACTTTAAATAGTCCATCAGGTAATACGGAATTATGCCTTGATTTAATTTTTTAAATTCGTTGTACTCTTCTCTCAGGTACTTCAGCGAATTGAAGTTTTCACGGTCAATTTGCGCTAAAATTCGGTCGCGTGATATCTCATCCATTTGAATATGTGTAGCACCTGGAATGCTTGGGAATCCCTTTGCGATGGCTACCTTTAAGCTTTCCTTATCGTAATAGCGGCTGCCGTTTAGAGCGAGCGCAATTAAAAAGACCTTGCTGTGATTTCCGATAAAATCAAGTACTGTTAAGAATGATTTGCTGGCGTGCTTGCGCAAACCGCGCCCCAGCTGCTGGATGAATACAATTGGTGAATTCGTTGGACGAAGCATTAATACAGAATTCACCGACGGAATGTCCACACCTTCATTGAAAATATCCACTGAAAAAATGACTTCTAATTCATCTCTATCATCTTCTAATCGCTTAATACACTCTTGACGCTGGGGAATGGAATGGCCGCCATGTAACACTTCACTTTTGTAGCCGCGCTTATTAAACTCTTCTGCCATATACTCAGCGTGTTCAATGCTAGCGCAAAAGCCAAGCGTTTTACGCGTTAAGCCATCGTGACCATAAAACTCCATCTTTTCAATAATAAAGTCGACGCGCTCATTTACTTTTAACCGTTTGGTTACCTCAGCTATATCATCAATGTCAATACCGCTTAAATCAACATCTTCAATATCAGTAATACCAAAGTAGTGAAACGGTACGACTAACTGATCTTCTAGCGCTTCGTGAAGACGAACTTCAATGCCTACGTTGTTATCAAACAAATCAAATACATTCATGCTGTCGCTTCGCTCCGGTGTTGCCGTCATGCCTAGGGTAAATGCTGGCGTGAAATATTCCATCACTCGCTGATAAGAAGGACTTGTCGCATGGTGAGCTTCATCATAAATAATATAGTCAAACGAATCTCGTTCGAACTCACTATAGTACTTTGTTAACATTTGAATCGTCGCAAACAAGTAGTCTGCTTCTTGATCTTTTGAACTTCCCGTCAACAAGCCAAACGTCACTCCCTCGTTCACAAACAGTGTTTCAAACGTTTCTTTTGCTTTTTGAAGGATCTCTTCTCGGTGCACAATAAATAAAAGGCGCTTTGGTTTCACTTTTTGCACGTCAAATGCCGACATATATGTCTTACCTGTACCCGTTGCCGCAATAACTAGAGCTTTCGTTTCACCAAAACTGCGCAGGCGTTCTAGATTTTCCATTGCGCGCTGCTGCATCTTATTTGGCTTGATGTACTCACCCTTTTCAAAAATCATTTGAGGTTTGTAAGCTGCTTCCTTTAACGCAGCCAAAAACTTCCCGTACTCCTCTAGAAATTCGCTTGTTGCGTCGTTACTAATGTCCCACAAGTGCTCGTATTCCTTTAGAACATCCTGAATGAAAGGCATCTCGCTCTTTGACACAACCTCTACATTCCACTCAATATTACTTTTCAACGCGCTTTGCGTCATATTCGCAGAACCAATAATTACTTTATAGTCGTTCTCATATTCAAAGATATAAACCTTCGTATGAAAACCTTTTTCTTCTACCGCGCTGAATACCTTAAGATCAATATTATCAAAGCTTTTAATCTTCTCTAACGCCTTCACTTCCGTAAAATTCAGATACGTCGATGTAATAATACGCCCTTCCACACCGCGACTAGCCGCTTCCTTCAAAGGGTCTAAAAGCAGCTGCAGCCCGCTAAAATTAATAAAGGCCACGCTAAAATAAAAGCTCTTGCACTCCTTCAAAGAAGTCACAAGCTCATGTAGAAGATTCGTGTTTTTCGAGTTTACTAGTAATCGATTTCCCATATAATCTACCACTCCACCTTTTTCCATTAAACTGTTACTTTTAGTTTAGGTGTTTAGATGGGGTGGATCAAGGGGTTTTTGGTAAATAAACAAGAGTTAAAGTAAGGCTTTAGAAGCCCTACTTAACTCTTTTGATTTGTGATACGGTTCACCGTGATGTATCTAAATGAGTTTTTTTCTTTTTGTTGAATTGGAAATATTATTCTCCAATTTATATCTCGATTGCATAATTCTTCAGCTTCATATATCCTTCATAATTACTTCTCAAGATTATATATATTGGAGAATAGTGTCCTTACCTCGATGAGTTCTACTACAAATTTTTATCAACAGCACATTTCTCTACTAACAGCTTTACCCAATAATTTAATAACCCTTTGGTTCTATTTTTCAACCCCGGTGGCTGCTGCATAAGCTTTTGCATGTGCTAGTTCCTCACCCACCATTAACAGTTCTAGTATTTCATTATATAATTGCTTTAAATGAAGGTCAGACATATCTAAAATTGGTTCAAACATAAAGGAATTCAGATGAATGTTTTCTGGTGTCATTATGTTTACCTTTTCCAGAATTTCAATGCTATTTATTTCTTCTGGAAAAAGCCCCTTATATTTACCAAACAATACACCCGTTTGATTTTTATTAATGCTTGAAACAAAATCAAAATTATTAATTTGATTAATCATGTGCTTTTCAGCATTTAACCTTATGGCAATAGACAAAACTACTTTATTTTCAAGATTTGCCACTGATTCTGATTCGGAATTAACAATGCGTTCAGCTTCCTCAAAGATAATTTCATAAAGTTTTCTGTCACCATTTTCTAATTCAAGGTCATTTAAATCTTTAAAAATAACTTTGTAAATTTCTTGTAATTCCTTAATTGTTAAAGTCTCGGTGGACTCTTTCATATGCAATACAGATGTTAGCTTGTTAAAGTTCTCAATATCGCCGATATACTCTGCGATATTCCTAGCAAAAGTAACTGAGGCAATTAATTTTGCATTATTAGACAAATTACTTTTCCAATTTTTTAATGGGTTACTTATATACTTATACTTGAGATTTTCCAAATTAATATACTCATTTTCCTTCATAGCCATGAAGGAACCCATATACTTACTATTTCCACTTATTCTTTCTTGCACTGTTCTAAAAAAGTCAAAGTTATGAGTTAAAATAATCGAAAGGAAATTGTTCTGTTCAGATAAATCCTTTAAGTATTCAATGATTGCGTACTTATTTTTATAATCAAAGGAATCGGCGATATCATCTATTATGAATAACGTCTTAATACCTTGCTTTTTCCTAGACTCTATTTCAAAGATAATATTTAACAAGTATAATGTTCGGGTTTCTCCCTGACTTAAAACCATTTGTAACAGCTCTTCTTCCACATTTTCAGGTCGTTTCTCAAAATAATAATTAATATTTGGTGCTTGGTCTTTTAAAATTGAATCCTCTTTATTTTGTATCTTTAGTCTATATGGCACAAAAAACCTGCTATTAAATATTTTAATAACATTTTCCCAATCTGTTTGTTCATTTTTTGCCTTTTCAATAATTTCCTTTATTTTAATTTGTCCCTTTTTATACTCATCTACTAAACTTATATATTCAGCTTTATTATCCTTCAAGTACGAAACCCAAAGTTTTTGTTTAAATGTATTCAAATCAGCAAGCTCTCTTAGAATTTCTTGATTTTCAAACAAATATTCCCTAAAGTCTCTTAATTGTGCATTTGATATCTTTTTATCGATATTATTAAAAATAGATTGTAAAGACTTATCATTTAATATTGCATCTTTTGCACCTTTTATCATTTTTAGAAATTCTTTTTGGTCAGATATCTCTTGTTTTTCTCCATTTATATTTAGATTTATTGAATGTTCAGCTTTAAAAAATCCATTGTCTGTCAGACTTTTTTGTACTGTAGTAGCATGATAATGATTAAATTCCCTTTTAAGTATCGGTGAATTACTAACTAACTCATCATACTTTTCAATATACTCCCTAATTTGGTTTTTAAAATCACCAGTCTCAAGAAATGCGATTGCCTTCTCGTTAAAAATATTTTTATAGATAATATGGGTAAATAGAGGAGCACCACCATCATTTACCTTATCCTCAATTTTGTTTAATACCTGTAAAAAATTATTTGCACCTTCGTTAAAAGAAGAACAAAACTCCTCTTCAATATCCTTTTTTAATCCGGTCAAAGGTAAAAGTACCTTAATGAGCTTTTCCTTTTCAATGTCAATGTTTTCATGGATTTTTTCGTACTGTTTCCTTAATTCATCATTTACTAATAAGGTTGATATCCTATTGGATTTAAAGGACTTTTCGTAATTCCTTATTACAAATATTGATTCAGGGGCAATGTCATTTCCACCACTATCTTTAATACTTCGTATAGATTCCCTTTGCGGATAAATAAGGTCTTTTGACTCCGCACCTTTACTATAATCATCAAAAACTTTTGCGAATGATGTTTTCATTACCCCATTCGGTGCATATATAATTTGTGTAGATTTTCCTCCTGTAAATTCAAACTCTTTTTCTAACCTATTAATACCGTAGCAGTTTTTAATCTGTATGTTAATCTTATCCATATTACCCTCCCTCTATAAATGTTGATTTATCAACGGTTTGAGCCGTTGGTGGGGTGTCAAAAAAATATTTTTCGACACGCTTCCTAACAATATTTTTATATTATGAGAAACTATTCCATTATATGGGTACGCTACGCGGTCACTACTGGTTAATAGTGGTAAGTAGTGTCAGAGAATTATGTGATGCACAATGGATCTCTGCGTAACTTATGATGACGTACCCTCCCATGTCTCTGGGCATCTGTGTGCCTACATTCCTTCGTTCGGTCTAGTCATAAGGCAGAGGCTAGCGAAGCTCCTTTAGGGACTCTAGGTCGAATGGTGAATATAATGCCAGC